>CALGOL010000465.1 GCA_937960755.1 uncultured Azospirillum sp. | reverse complement strand
ACCGCCGCCCGGACCGCCGCCGCGCGGACCGCCGCCGCCTTCAAAAGCGGCGTGGCCGAAGCGGTCGTAGGCCGCGCGTTTCTGTTCGTCCTTGAGGACGTCGTACGCTTCGTTGATTTCCTTGAACTTATGCTCGGCGGCGGCGTCGCCCGGATTGCGATCCGGGTGATATTGCATCGCCTGCTTGCGATAGGCTTTCTTCAGCTCATCCGCGCTGGCGCCCTTTTGCACGCCGAGAAGTTCGTAATAGTCCTGTTTCGCCATCGGCGCCGCACCCCAGCTACAGCCGCGGACGAACGGCGCTCCCCTTTTACCAAAAGGAGCGGCCGGCCACCGCGGCGTTGCGTCAAGACATTACGAAGACTTCTTTTTGCTGTCGTCAACTTCTTCGAAGTCGGCGTCGACCACGCCCGGCTCCGCCTTCGACTGACCGCCGCCGGCCGCGTCGCCGCCGGCTTCGGCTTCCGCCTGGCCCGCCTTATACATGGCTTCGCCCAGCTTCATCGACACCTGCGCCAGCGCTTCGCTCTTGGCCTTCAAAGCGGCCAGATCGTCGCCGTCCATCACCGCCTTCAGTTCAGCCACGGCTTTTTCCACCGCCGCCTTGTCGCCCGACGCGATCTTGTCGCCGGCTTCCTTCAACGTCCGCTCGGTGGTGTGGATCAAACCGTCCGCCTGATTGCGGGCGTCCACCAACTCGCGCCGCTTCTTGTCTTCCGCGGCGTGGGCTTCAGCGTCCTTGACCATCTTCTGAATGTCGGCGTCCGACAGACCGCCCGACGCCTGGATTTTGATCTGCTGCTCCTTGCCGGTGGCCTTGTCCTTCGCCATCACCGACACGATGCCGTTGGCGTCGATGTCGAAGGTGACTTCGATTTGCGGCACGCCGCGCGGCGCCGACGGAATGCCCACCAGATCGAATTGGCCGAGCATCTTGTTGTCCGCCGCCATTTCGCGTTCGCCCTGGAAGACGCGGATGGTGACGGCGCTCTGGTTGTCTTCGGCAGTCGAGAAGGTCTGGCTCTTCTTGGTCGGGATGGTGGTGTTGCGGTCGATCAGCCGGGTGAAGACGCCGCCCAGGGTTTCGATGCCCAAGGAAAGCGGCGTGACGTCCAGCAGCAGCACGTCCTTGACTTCGCCCTTCAGCACGCCGCCCTGGATGGCGGCGCCGATGGCGACGACTTCATCCGGGTTGACGCCGCGATGCGGTTCGCGGCCGAAGAACTGCTTCACCGCGTCGAACACCTTGGGCATGCGGGTCATGCCGCCGACCAGGATGACTTCGTCGATTTCCGAAGCCTTCAGGCCGGCGTCCTTCAGCGCCGCCTTGCAGGGCTCGATGGTGCGGGCGATCAGGTCGTCCACCAGCGCTTCCAGCTTGGCGCGGGTCAGCTTGATGTTGAGGTGCTTCGGCCCGGTCTGGTCGGCGGTGATGAACGGCAGGTTCACTTCCGTCTGCATCGCCGACGACAACTCGATCTTGGCCTTTTCCGCCGCTTCCTTCAGACGCTGCAAGGCCAGCTTGTCCTTGCGCAGGTCGATGCCCTGCTCCTTCTGAAACTCGTCCGCCAAGTATTCGATGATGCGGGCGTCGAAGTCTTCGCCGCCGAGGAAGGTGTCGCCGTTGGTCGACTTCACTTCAAACACGCCGTCGCCGATTTCCAGCACCGAGATGTCGAAGGTGCCGCCGCCCAAGTCGTAGACCGCGACGACGCCCGAGCCCTTCTTCTCCATGCCGTAGGCCAGCGCCGCGGCGGTGGGCTCGTTGATGATGCGCAGCACTTCAAGACCGGCGATCTTGCCGGCGTCCTTGGTGGCCTGACGCTGGCTGTCGTTGAAATAAGCCGGCACGGTGATGACGGCCTGCGTCACCTTTTCGCCCAAATAGTTTTCGGCGGTTTCCTTCATCTTTTGCAGGATGAAGGCGGAAATCTGGCTGGGGCTGTACTTCTTGCCGTGGGATTCGACCCAGGCGTCGCCGTTATCGCCGGAAATGATCGAATAGGGCACCAAGCCCTTGTCCTTTTCGGTCAGCGGATCATTATAACGGCGGCCGATCAGGCGCTTGATGGCGAAGAAGGTGTTTTCCGGGTTGGTCACCGCCTGGCGCTTGGCGGGCTGGCCGACCAGCCGTTCGCCGCCCTGCGTGAAAGCGACCATCGACGGCGTGGTGCGCGCGCCTTCGGCGTTTTCGATCACCTTAGCCGACGCGCCGTCCATCACCGCAATGCAGGAATTGGTGGTGCCAAGGTCGATGCCGATAACTTTGCTCATGTTCAACCCCTTTGGTTGGCAGGTCCATGACGGCCCGAACGGTTTACGGCGCCGTCTTTTTAGACCCCCGGTTTCGCTTTGCCGCGCTGGAAGACCCGCCGCCGACCCTTAGGGTCGTGGCGGAATTGAGGCAGATATAAGATCGACGCACCAATCATGCAACGGGGTACGCGAGCTCTGAGAGCGGGAAAAAACGCCGCCCGTCGCAATGGGGCCGCTTCGCCGCGAACCCGGCGCCAAACCGGATAATCAAAAAGACTATGCTTAGGCATCGAACGTCCACCCGCCGCTAAGGCTGGAAAACAAAGGTTTTTATCCGGTTTCGCACCTCGGCGCACAATTAGTAATCCAAAACACAATACTGGCTATTCTAAATTTACGACGAGAAAATACAAAGTACTCGCTACGGCGAGCGTAGAATATATCGTCATAAGCGCTATTATTTCAGCGTGGCGTTTTGACTTATTTTGAATTACGGTGCGTTTAGACATTAATAAACGGCGCGCTGGACGCAGGCGCGAAGACCGCAACAGCATAAAAGGCGGCGCCGCACGCAGGACGCCGCGGAGGACATGACGATGGACGCCGATTTGACCGATTTCGCTGATTTCACCGCTGACGGCGGCGGCGAGAACATTCAGGAGCGGCGCGACGACGCCGCTACGCGCCGCGATCAGGCGCTGGCGATCAAAGCCTGTCTGGAAAGCCTGCGCGCTGACGCGCGGGCGTTTTCATTGCGTGATTTGGACCGCTTTTTGGAACTGGCGGTGATGGCGGCCGACGAAGCCGTCGCGGAACTCGCCGCCGTCGGGTCGCGCGACGGCCTGCGCTACGCCCGCCCGCTGGGCGAATGCTGAACTTCGCAAAACAGTGACGGCCCGGTCAATCGGGCTGCCCGCCTGACTGTTTTGCGCGCGCCTGTTCCTTCCGTTTCTTCAAATTCTCACGCAGCTTCGCCGCCAGCCGTTCTTCCCGGCTCGGCGGCGCCGGTTCCGCCGGCTTATTGGATTCTTCCATCGCTGCGCTTTCCCGCCGCTATTAATGATCGGCGCGGTGCAAGATGACATCGGCGAGGCCGGTGGCGTAGTCGCGCCCAGCCGGCAGCAAGACGACGCCTTGGTCGGGCGACATCGCCACCAGCTCTTTGCGCATCAGCGCGATGTAAACCGCCTGATTGGTCAGGCCGGTGGCGTCGGCGGTGGACACCACCGCGTCGCCGAGATGAAAGTGATTGCCGTGGGCGTGCGGCAGGTTGACGATGCGCACCCCGCCCGCCGGCTCGTCCACCGGCACGCCGTGCCGCTCCAACGTCGCCATAAACTGCAACAGCGTCAGCGTCTTGAGCTGCAAGGGATTGAGCTTCAGCGGATTCTTGCGGGCGACGGGCGGCATGGGGCGTGCTCATGAAAGCTAAAGAAATGCGGCGGCGGGCGCCGAGGAGCTTTATAGCCCGCCGCCGCCGCCGCCGTCACCGAAATTTCATCTGCGAATGATTGTTATTCTTTGCCGCGCTTGAGGAAGGCCAGCGCCTCGCCCACCACGCCGCGACGGAAAGCCAGCACGCAGACGACGAAGATGGCGCCCAAGACAACGGGGACATAGGCGTTAAGCGCCCCTTCCGACAGACGGTTTTGCAGCGTGACGACGACGGTCGCCCCCACCACCGGCCCGAGCAGCGTGCCGACGCCGCCCAGCAGCGTCATCAGCACCACCTCGCCGGACTGGTGCCAATGGGCGTCGGTGAGAGAGGCCAACTGGAAGACGATGGCCTTGACGCCGCCCGCCAAGCCGGCCAGACCGGCCGACAGGATGAAGGCGGTCTGCTTGACCCGGTCGGTGTCGTAGCCCAGCGAAATCGCCCGCGGTTCGTTCTCACGCACCGCCTTGAGGATCTGACCGAAGGGCGAATTGACCACCCGCGCCACGCCAAGGTAGCCGGCGAGGAAGATCGCCGCCACGACATAGTAAAGCGCCATGTTGTCGTTAAGATCGACGACGCCGAGGAAGTAACCCCGCGGCACGCCTTGCAAGCCGTTTTCGCCGCCGGTGAAGCGGGCTTGCAGGAAGAAAAAGTAAACCATCTGCGCCAGGGCCAGCGTCACCATGGCGAAATAGATGCCTTGGCGGCGGATCGCCAGCCGGGCGACGGCGGCGCCCAGCAGCGCCGCGGTCAGCGCGCCGGTCAGCACCGCCAATTCAAACGGCAGCCCCCATTCCTTGGCGGCGTGGCCGGTGACGTAAGCCGAGGCGCCGAAAAACGCCGCATGGCCGAACGACAGCAGGCCGGTGTAGCCCAGGAGCAAATTGAAGGCGCACGCGAACAGCGCAAAGCACAGCACCTTCATCAAGAACACGGGATAGAGGAAGAACGGCGCGACCAAAAGAATGGCGACCAGACCGATCAGAACGTTGCGGTTCATGGGATTATGGCTCCTTCGCGTTCCGGGTCAGGCGCGGCCGAACAGCCCGGCGGGGCGCACCAGCAAGACGATGGCCATGATGACGAAAATCACCGTGGCGGAGGCTTCGGGCCAGAAGACCTTGGTCAACCCTTCGATGACCCCCATCATCAAACCCGTAAAGATGGAGCCGGTGATTGAGCCCATGCCGCCAATCACCACCACCGCGAACACGACGATGATGAGATTGGAGCCCATCAGCGGGCTGACCTGGAAGATCGGCGCCGCCAGCACGCCGGAAAACGCCGCCAAGGCCACGCCGTAACCATAAGCGAGGCTGACCAGCAGCGGCACGTTGACGCCGAAGGCCTTCAGCAAAGCCGGGTTTTCAGTGCCGGCGCGCAAATAGGCGCCGATCTTGGTGCGCTCGATCAGGAACCATGTCAGCAGGCACACGGTCAGCGACGCCACCACCACCCAGCCGCGATACCACGGCAGGAACATGAAGCCGAGATTGACCCCGCCGCGCAGTTCGGGCGGCACTGGGTACGGCTGCCCCGACACCCCCAGCCAGTGAACCAGACTGCCTTCAAAGATCAGCGCCAAGCCGAAAGTCAGCAGCAAGCCGTAAAGATGGTCGACATGCGCCAGCCGCTTCAGCATGGTTTTTTCAATCAGCACGCCGATTGCGCCGACGACAACGGGCGACAGGATCAGCGCCCACCAGTAATTCAGCCCCAAGAATTTCAACCCGGCCCACGCCGCCACCGCTCCCAGCATGTATTGGGCGCCATGGGTGAAGTTGACGATGTTGAGCAGGCCGAAAATAATCGCCAGCCCCAAGCTGAGCACGGCGTAAAGCGAGCCGTTAATCAGGCCCAGCAACAACTGGCCCAGCAGCACTTGCGGCGATATGCCGATCAATTCCATCATGGCGGGGATTTCCTTGAAACCGGCGTCGCCGCTTTCCTTAGTGCGCCGTCACCCCGGCGAAGGCCGGGGTCCAGAGCATTTCGAACAGTTTCCCAGTCGCCTGGATTCCGGCCTTCGCCGGAATGACTTTGACAAGGAAACCTGGCGACGCCGAGTTTTTGTCGCTCTTACTTCTTCACCAGCGGGCAGGTGCTGTCGGCCAGCGTGCCGTAGGCTTCTTCGCCCGGAATGGTGCGCAGGATCTTGTAGTAATCCCACGGGCCCTTGGAGTCGGACGGCTTCTTCACTTCCACCAGCAACATGTCGTGCACCATGCGGCCGTCTTCGCGGATCTTGCCGTTCTGAGCGAAGAAGTCGTTGATCGGCGTGTCGCGCATCTGCTTCATCACCGTCGCGGTGTCGTCCGACTTGGTCGCTTCGACCGCCTTCAGATAATGCATCACCGACGAATAAACGCCGGCCTGCACCATCGTCGGCATCTTCTTCATGCGCTCGTTAAAGCGCTTCGACCAAGCGCGGCTGGCGTCGTCGCGGTCCCAATAGAAGCCGGTGGTCAACTTCAGCCCCTTGGCGACGTCCAGGCCCAGGCTGTGGATGTCGGAGATGAACACCAGCAGACCAGCGACCGACTGACCCGACGAGGTCAGACCAAATTCGTTGGCCGCCTTGATGGCGTTGGTGGTGTCGGCGCCGGCGTTGGCGAGGCCGACCACCTTCGCGCCCGAGGCTTGGGCTTGCAGGATGAACGACGAGAAGTCGGAGGCCGGGAACGGATGCTTGGAGGAGCCCAGCACCTTGCCGCCGTTGGCGATCACCACCTTCGACACGTCGCGCTCCAGCGCTTCGCCGAAGGCGTAATTGGCGGTCAGGAAGTACCAGGTGTCGCCGCCTTCCTTCACCACCGCGGCGCCGGTGCCCACCGCCATGGAGCGGGTGTTGTAGGTGTAATGCACCGTCGTCGGCTTGCAGGCGGCGTTGGTCAGATCCGACGCCGCGGCGCCGGAGATCAGCGAAATCTTGTTCTTCTGCGCGCCGACTTCCGAAACCGCCAAAGCCACCGACGAGGTCACCAGTTCGGCGAACACGTCGACGCCTTCGGCGTCGGCCCATTCGCGCGCCTTGTTGGCGGCGATGTCGGCCTTGTTCTGGTGGTCGGCGGTGACCAGCTCGATCGGAACGCCGGCGACCTTGCCGCCGAAATCTTCAATCGCCATCTTGGCGGCTTCCACCGCGCCCGGCCCGGCAAGGTCGGAATAGGTGCCCGACATGTCGGTCAACAGGCCGATCTTGACCTTGCCGCCGGAAATTTCAGCTTGCGCTGCGCCCGCAGCGAGCAGGGCGGCGGCGGCGCAGGTCATGGCGAGAGTGGATTTCATGGATGTTCGCTCCCTCTGGATGATTTTGGTTTTGGTCTTTTTCCCCTCTCCCCAGGGGGGGGAGAGTGCTTTATCCGTCAAACGCTCAAGTAGCTGTTCAACAGTTCCGTCTTTTCCTTCAGCTCTTCCTTCAGCACCGTTTCCACCACCTGGCCATGCTCGATGACGTAATGGCGGTCGGCCAAGGGCGCTGCGAAGTGAAAGTTTTGCTCCACCAGCACCACGGTGTAGCCGCGGCCGCGCAGGAAGGTCAGCACCTGCCCCAGCCGCTCGACGATCACCGGGGCCAGCCCTTCGGTGATTTCGTCCAGCAGCAACAGATCGGCCCCGGTGCGCAGAATACGCGCCATCGCCAACATCTGCTGTTCGCCGCCGGATAGCTGGGTGCCGCGGCTGTCGCGCCGTTCCGCCAGATTGGGGAACATCTCGTAGAGTTCCTCCAGCGTCATGCCGCCCGGCTTGACCACCGGCGGCAACAGCAGGTTTTCCTCCACCGACAAGCTGGCGTAGACGCCGCGCTCTTCCGGGCAATAGCCGACGCCCAAATGGGCGATGCGGTGGGTGGGCATGCCCACCGTCTCTGTTCCCTTGATCTTGATTGAACCGGTGCGTTTGCCGGTCAAGCCCATGATCGCCCGCAAGGTGGTGGTGCGGCCGGCGCCGTTGCGCCCCAGCAGGGTGACGATCTCGCCGCGGCGCAGTTCCAGGTTAATCCCATGCAGGATGTGGCTCTCGCCGTACCAGGCGTGCAAATCGCTGATTTGCAGGTCGATGTCTGCGCCGGTCTTGGCTTCGACGGCGTCAAGCGGCATGGCTCGCCCCTCCCATGTAAGCTTCGCGCACCCGCGGATCGGACGACACTTCCTCGTAATTGCCTTCGGTGAGGATGGCGCCCCGTTGCAGCACGGTGATGCGGTCGCACAATCGCGACACGACGTTGAGGTTGTGCTCCACCATGATGATCGTGCGGCCGGCGGAGAATTTTTTGATGAGTTCGGTGATACGGCCGACGTCTTCATGGCCCATGCCTT
Source organism: uncultured Azospirillum sp. (assembly GCA_937960755.1). Taxonomy (GTDB): domain Bacteria; phylum Pseudomonadota; class Alphaproteobacteria; order Azospirillales; family Azospirillaceae; genus Azospirillum. The sequence continues at coordinate 5,049 of CALGOL010000465.1, read as the reverse complement.
GGGTCGGCTCATCCAGCAGCATGAGTTTCGGCTCCAGCGCCAGGGTGGTGGCCAGCTCCAGCGCCCGCTTGCGGCCATAGGCCAGCTCCACCGTCATGGTGTCGGCGTATTGCAAGAGGCCGACTTGGTCCAGCAGGTCGAGCGCCTTATCGTCAAACTCCTTCAGCTTGGAAGAGCCGGTCCAAAAGGAATAGGCCATGTCGGAATGGCGTTGCAGCGCGACCCGGACATTCTCGCGCAAGGTCATGTGGGGAAACACCGCGGAGATCTGAAACGAGCGCACCATGCCGGCCCGCGCCAGCGCCGCCGGTTTCTCGTGGGTGACGTCGCGGCCGTCATAGAAAATCTTGCCGCTGGACACCGGGTGAAAGCGCGTCACCAGATTGAAGAAAGTGGACTTGCCGGCGCCGTTGGGACCGATCAAGCCATGGATGTGACCGCGCTGGACTTTGAGATTGACCGACTTGACGGCGAGGAACCCGCGGAATTCCTTGCTCATGTCCTTGGTTTCGAGAATGTAGTCGCTCACCCTGGGGCTCCTGCGATGAATAATGCGCTGCTGCCGGGAAAAACCCTCTCCCGCTCGATTACAGCATTCACATGTGCGCCGTTTTGACGGTTTCCTTAACCTTTCACCGTCATTCCGGCGCAGGCCGGAATCCAGAGCGTTTCAGCAACTTATCTGAATTGCTCTGGACCCCGGCCTGCGCCGGGGTGACGAAAGAAGAAAAGAAAATCAACAGCTCAGAAAAATGTGACGCCGATAGAACTGCGACGCCTGAACTCAGGCTTCCGCCGCCGACTTGCGCAGCACGAATTTTTGAATTTTTCCGGTCGAGGTCTTGGGCAGCGGCCCGAACACCACCTTCTTCGGCGCTTTGAAGCGCGCCATGTTGGCCCGGCAAAACTCGATGATCTCGTCTTCCGTGGTGTTTTCCGCCCCCGGCTTCAGGGTGACGAAAGCGCAAGGAATCTCGCCCCACTTTTCGTCCGGCCGCGCCACCACCGCCGCCTCCAGCACCGCCGGATGACTGTAGAGCACGTCCTCCACTTCGATGGAGGAGATGTTCTCGCCGCCCGATATGATGATGTCCTTGGAGCGGTCCTTGATCTCGACATAGCCGTCGGCGTGCCACGCCGCGAGATCGCCGGTGTGGAACCAGCCGCCGGCGAACGCTTCTTCCGTCGCCTTGGGGTTTTTCAAATAGCCCTTCATGGCGTTGTTGCCGCGCATGAAAATCTCGCCGATGGTCTGGCCGTCCTGCGGGACCGGCTCCATCGTCGTCGGATCGGCGACCATCACGCCTTCCAGCATCGGGCCGCGCACGCCTTGCCGCGCCTTGATCTTGGCGCGCTCCTGCAACGGCAGATCGTTCCACTTGTCATGCCAGACGCACAAGGTGACCGGGCCGTAGACTTCGGTCAGGCCGTAGACGTGGGTGACTTCCCAGCCCATGCCCTCCATCCCGGCGATCACCGGGGCGGGCGGCGCGGCGCCGGCGGTCATCACCTTCACCTTATGGACGATGTTGTCTTTCAGGTGGTGGGGCGCGTTGTTAATCATGTTGAGCACGATGGGGGCGCCGCAGAAATAGCCCACCTTGTGGTCTTCGATAGCCTTCAGCACCGATTCGACCCGCACGGCGCGCAAGCACACCGACGTGCCGGCCACCACCGCCAGCGTCCACGGGAAGCACCAGCCGTTGCAATGGAACATCGGCAGGGTCCACAGGTACACTGGCCCGTCGCCCATGTTCCACGACAAGGCGTTAGACACCGCGTTCAGGTACGCGCCGCGGTGATGGTAGACCACGCCCTTGGGGTTGCCGGTGGTGCCGGAGGTGTAGTTGAGCGCGATGGATTTCCATTCATCCGCCGGATAGACCCAGTCGTAAGCCGGGTCGCCTTCGGCGAGCAGCGCCTCATAGGTCAGCGAACCGATCAGCCGGCCGCCGACATAAGTCGGATCGTCAATGTCGACCACCAGAATCTCGCGGCCCAATTCCGCCAGCGCCTTGGCCGCCACCTCGGAAAACTCCCGGTCGACGATCAGGATTTTAGCGTCGGCGTGATTGAGGATGAAGGCGACGGCCGGCGCGTCGAGCCGGGTGTTGATGGCGTTGAGCACAGCACCGCACATCGGCACGCCGAAGTGGGCTTCGAACAATTCCGGCGTGTTGGCCGCCAGCACCGCCACGGTGTCGTCAATCCCGATTCCCCGCCCGGCCAAGGCTGAAGCCAGCCGGCGGCAGCGGACGTAGGTTTCCGCCCAGGTGTAGCGCAAATCGCCGTGAATCACCGCGGTGCGGTCGGGCCAAATCGCCGCCGAGCGCTCCAGATAGGTCAGCGGCGTCAGCGGCACGTAATTGGCGGCGTTTTTGCCCAGATTCTGCTCGTACGGACTTGTGGCGTCCATCGGCGTCGCCTCCCCATGGCGTGATTCGTTTATTGCCCGGGCTTTTCCGCCCGGTGCGATTGATCTGGATCATATCGGCCCAGCGTTACAAGAATATCTGCCAATTCTAACGAATTGTAACGGCCGCCGCGCCCTTGGCGTGGACGCGGCGATTGAGGCGCCCTTGACCCTCAACCAGATTGAGCCATACATATTGTACGTTCCGTTTCCGGCCGGCGGTGCGCGCGTTCGAGTGCGCACCTGTCCCTGCCGACCAACCAAGCGAGATTTGCGACATGAGCGCCACGATTAAGGTCACCGACGACAGCTTCAAGCAGGACGTGCTGGAATCCGACGCCCCCGTGCTGGTGGACTTCTGGGCGGAATGGTGCGGCCCCTGCAAGATGATCGCGCCGGCGCTGGAAGAGATCGCCAAAAACTACGAAGGCCAAGTCAAGGTGGTCAAAATCAACATCGACGACAACACCCTGACCCCCACCAAGTACGGCGTGCGCGGCATCCCCACCCTGATGCTGTTTAAGGGCGGTTCGGTCGCCGCCACCAAGGTCGGCGCCCTGCCCAAGGCGCAGCTTGAACAGTGGCTGAAGTCGGTGGTGTAAGCCCGCGCGCCGCGGCGATGAAAGGGGGCGCATTCGCGTCCCTTTTTTTTCTGTGAAAATAATTGCGACGGCGCGCAACAAACCTTTGGCGTTCCGGGCAAATTCGTTCAAAATATCTCATTCGCCGCCAGATATGCCCGCACTGCGGGCAAGTTGTTTGTCGGCCCCCTGCTCCCCGTCTCCGACCGGATGATCGCCCGCCAATGTTGAGATGGTTTCACCCCGACAGTTTAAGGGCCCGGTTGCTGGGCGTCGTTGTGATATGCCTAGCATTGCCGTTGTTCGGCGCGGTGGCGTACCTGCAACGGGACATCGACCGCAAGGTCTCCGCGGCCGGCGATCTCACCGAACGCTTGGCGGAAGTGGCGGTGCGCCGCCATGACGAGCTTATCAGTCAGGCGCGCAATCTTTTGAACGTGCTGGCGCTGGTGCCGGCGATTCGCGACGCGGCGCCCGGCGCGCTGGACGAATGCGTCGCGATCATGAAGCCGCTGCCGCTGCAATCCGACTGGACCACCGGGGCGTGGCTGACTGATCCGACCGGCGACATTCTGTGCGACACGACCGGCCCCATGCCCGGCATTTCATTGGGCGACCGCGAGTATTTCAAGCGCGCGGCGGCCAGCAAAGATTTCGTGCTGTCGGGCTACGTCATCGGCAAGCGCTCGGGCAAGCAGATCGTTCTCGCCGTGCAGCCGATTCTGCGCAACGGCAAGATCCATCGCATGCTGGGCGTCAGCATCGAACTCGCTTGGTATAACGACCTCATAAAAGTATCGCGCGACCCCGGCGTCGCGGTGATGGTGATGGACGATCAAGGCGTCGTGCTGGGCCGCCAGCCGGATTTGGACGGCTGGATCGGCCGCCGCATCGCCGACAACGCGGACATCCGCACGGCGCTGGGTCAACCCATGGGCACCTTCGTGTCCGCCGACATCGACGGCACAAAGCGGGTGTGGAGCTATCGGCCGCTGGGGCTGACCGGCGCCAAGCTGATGGTCGGCCTGCCCACCGAACCATTAGAGAACGCCACGCGGCGCGACCTGTTCTTAGGCTTGGCGGTCATCTTCGGCGCCGGCCTGCTGGGCTTCGTCGCCATTTGGCGATTCGTCCGGGCGTCGATCCTGCGCTGGATGCAAATGCTGACCGACGGGGCGGAGCGCGTCGGCGCCGGCGACACCGGGGTGCAAATCGACGCCAGCCGCGCCCCGTCGGAAATCGCCTCGGTGGCGGCCGCGTTCAATCTGATGGCCGACCGGCTGACGGCGCGCGACCGCGACCTCACCTTGGCGCGGCAAGCCGCCGAAGACGCTTCCGACCGCTTGTCGGCGGTGCTGGAAAGCACCTCGGACAACGTGGTGGCGGTGGGGCGCGACTGGCGCATCACTTACGCCAACAACCGCGCCCGCAGCCAGTTGCAGGGCGAAGGCGATCTGGCGTCCAAGGATTTCTGGCAGGTGTTCCCAGGCGCCCGCGGCGGCGCGTTCGAGCGTCAGTTGCGCCGCGCCATGATGGAGCGGGTTCCGGTCGCCTTCACCGAGTTCTTTTCGCACAACAACACGTGGTACGAAATCAGCGCCTATCCGGCGCCGGAAGGCGTTGCGGTCTATTTCCGCGACGTCACCTTGCGCAAGCGCGCCGAACAGGCGCTGCGCGACGCCAAGGAGCAGGCGGAAGGGGCCAACCGCGCCAAATCCGACTTCCTCGCCGCCATCAGCCAGGAAATCCGCACGCCGCTCGACAGCGTCGTCGGCTTCGCCGACGTGCTGCTGCAAGGCCCGCTGAACGACGAACAACGGCGTTGCGCCAGCCATGTGCGCGACGCCGGCCGGTCGCTCGCCACCATCATCGACGACGTGCTGGATTACGCCAAGCTGGAGGGCGGGCGGCTTGACCTGCGCAGCGCGCCTTTCGACCTTGGCGACTTGGCCGCCGGCTGCGTCGCCATCGTGCGGCATGCGGCCGAACAAAAAAATTTGGCGCTGTCCTGCTTCATCGCCCCCGGCGCGCCGGCGCGCGCGCTGGGCGACGCCG
>CALGOL010000464.1 GCA_937960755.1 uncultured Azospirillum sp. | reverse complement strand
CCGTCAGGTTGAGCAACTGCCGCAGATCTTGGAGTCCATCTGCATCGGCCAGGAGTGGGGCGACGACGTGCGCGTCGTGCTGTTCGTCACGCTGCGCCCCGGCGCAGCACTGGACAAGGCGCTGGAAGACGCCATCCGCAAGCGGATCAAAGACAACTGCTCGCCCCGCCATGTGCCGGCGAAGATCGTCCAGGTGACGGACATCCCGCGCACCCGGTCGGGCAAAATCACCGAACTGGCGGTGCGCGACGTCGTGCATGGCCGGGCCGTCAAAAACACCGAAGCGCTCGCCAACCCGGAAGCCTTGGACCAGTTCCGCGGCCGGCAAGAGTTGGCGGGGTAGGGAGGGTAGAGAAGAGGAGATAAAGACGGGCGGTTCTCCCTCTCCCCCCTGGGGAGAGGGTTGGGGTGAGGGGGAAAACGTTGCTGATTTTGGGACAATATCCTGCGTCGGCCCCCTCACCCGGAGACTGCGTCTCCACCCTCTCCCCAGGGGGGAGAGGGTCGTAAGACCGTCCAACCATTTTCCCGCCGCGTGACGATTTCCCCCGCGGCGTAACTGGCGCCGGACGTTCGATCCGCGAACGAACGTCCGGCGGATTTTCGCAATATGAGAGACCAAGCGATTTAGACGTAACGACAAACCAAGCACGCCCACCGCTAAAAATAAAAACGGGCGTTCGTTCGGGAGGAAAGGTTCATGACTGCATCGACCGCGGGCGCGGCGACGCCGCTGCTGGAAGTGCGCGACGTGTCCTTGGGCTTCGGCGGCGTCCGCGCGCTGACCGAGGTCAGCTTTCACGTGAAAAAAAGCGAGCTGTTTTCGATCATCGGCCCCAACGGCGCCGGCAAGACCTCGATGCTCAACTGCATTTCCGGGCGCTACACCCCCACCGCCGGCAAGGTGTATCTGGAAGGCCGCGACGTCACGCCCTTGACGCCCAACCAGCGCGCCGTGCTGGGCATCGGCCGGACTTTTCAGAATCTGGCGCTGTTCGGCCACATGAGCGTGCTCGACAACGTCATGGTCGGCCGCCATCACCTGCTGAAAAACAACTTCCTCACCGGAAGCGTCTATTGGGCGGGCGGCGCGCAGCAAGAAGAACTGGCGCACCGCCGCAAGGTCGAAGACATCATCGACTTTCTGGAAATCAACCATATCCGCAAGGCCACCGCCGGCACGCTGTCTTACGGCCTGCGCAAGCGGGTCGAGCTGGCCCGCGCCATCGCGGTCGAGCCGAAAATCATCCTGCTGGATGAGCCGATGGCCGGCATGAACCTCGAAGAGAAAGAGGACATGGCTCGCTACATCGTCGACCTCAACGAAGAATGGGGCATGACGGTGGTGATGATCGAGCATGACATGGGGGTGGTGATGGACATCTCCCACCGCGTCGTGGTGCTGGAGTTCGGCCGCAAGATCGCCGACGGCCTGCCGGATGAAATCATGAGCAATGAGCGCGTCAAGACCGCCTATCTCGGCGTCGATGACGAAGAAGAAAAAGCGCCCATGCGCGCCAGCGCCTGACGCGGGGGGAGATTTCTATTATGGCGAACGTCGATATCGACATGAGTAAGTTCGACACTTTTCCCAAATTGCTGGTGGAGAACGCCCGGCGTTTTCCCAACGACACGGCGATGCGGGAAAAGGAGTTCGGCATCTGGAACAGCTTCACTTGGACCGATTATCTGGATCAGGTGCGCCGGCTGGCGCTGGGCATGGCGTCGCTGGGCGTCGGCCGCGGCGACGTGGTGGCGATTTTGGGCAAGAACCGGCCGGAATGGCTGTGGGGCGAACTGGCGGCCCACGCCATCGGCGCGTTGTCCTTGGGCGTCTACCAAGACTCCATGAACAACGAAGTGGCCTATCTGCTGACCTACACCCAAGCCGCCGTCGTGCTGGCCGAGGATGAGGAGCAGGTGGACAAGCTGCTGGAGATTTCCGAGCAAGTCCCCAACCTGCGCCATATCGTCTATTTTGATCCCCGCGGCATGCGCAAGCACAAGGACCCGCGGCTGATCTTCGCCGACGATCTGCGCCAACTGGGCGACGCGCTGGCGACCAAGGAGCCGGGCCGCTTCATGGCCGAAGTGAACGCCGGCAATGGCGACGACGTCGCCGTGCTGGTGACCACGTCGGGCACCACGTCGAACCCCAAGCTCGCCATGCTGACGCCGGGGCCGTTCTTGCGCCACTGCGCCGCTTACTTGCGCGCCGATCCCAAGAACGCCGGGGAAAACTACGTCTCGGTTCTGCCGCTGCCGTGGATCATGGAGCAGATCTATGCGGTGGGTCAGCCGCTGCTTTGCCGCAACATCGTCAATTTCGTCGAAGAGCCGGAAACCATGATGGCCGACATGCGGGAAATCGGCCCGCATTTCGTTCTGCTCGCCCCGCGCATGTGGGAAGCCATCGCGGCCGAAGTGCGCTCCCGCATGATGGATTCGACAAGGCTCAAGCAAAAGATGTTCGACTGGGGCATGAAGCTGGGGCTGGAGGCGCTGGCGCAAGGCCGGCGCTCGGCGCTTGCCGACTTCATCCTGTTCCGCGCCTTGCGCGACCGCATCGGCTTTTCGTTCCTGAAGTCGGCGGCCACCGGCGGCGCGGCGCTGGGGCCGGACACCTTCCGCTTCTTCCAGGCGATGGGGGTGCCGCTGCGCCAGATTTACGGCCAAACCGAACTGGCCGGCGCCTACACCGTGCATCGCGGCGACGACGTCGACTTCGACACGGTGGGGATTCCCTTTGACGACGCCGAAGTGCGCATCGACGGCGCCGACGTCAACGGGGTGGGGGAGATCGTCGCCCGCACCGACGGCATGTTCGCCGGCTACTACCAGAACCCGGAAGCCTCGGCCGCCGACATGCTGGAAGGCGGTTGGCTGAAGACCGGCGACGCCGGCTACATCAAGAAGGAAAACGGCCATCTGGTGGTGATCGACCGCATCAAGGATCTGGCGACCACCTCGATGGGCGTGCGCTTCTCGCCGCAGTTTATTGAAAACAAGCTGAAATTCTCCCCCTACATCGCCGAGGCGGTGATCTTGGGGTCGGATAAGCCGTATCTGTCGGCCATCGTCTGCATTCGCTACTCCATCGTCTCGAAATGGGCGGAACAGCGGCAAATCTCCTTCACCAACTACACCAACCTGTCGGCGCAGCCCCAGGTCTACGAGTTGCTGACGCGAGAAGTGGAGGGGGTTAACGCCACCCTGCCGGAGCCGCAGCGCATCCGCAAATTCGTCCTGCTCTATAAGGAGCTGGACGCCGACGACGGCGAGCTGACCCGCACCCGCAAGGTGCGCCGCGGCGTCATCAACGAGAAATACGCCGAAATCATCGACGCGATTTACGCCGACCGCGCGACGGTGCCGGTGGATGCGGTCATCACCTTCCAGGACGGTTCGACCACCAGGGTCAAGACCGAACTGAAGCTGGCGACCCTGCTGCCGCCGCCGCAATACGCCGTCGCCGCGGAATAGGAGAATTTCCCATGTCTGGAAGTCTTTTCCTGCAACTGCTCGTCAACGGGCTGATCGTCGGCATGCTGTATGGCGTCGTCGCCATGTGCTTCGTGCTGATCTACAAATCCACCCAAGTGGTCAACTTCGCCCAGGGCGAATTTCTGTTGATTGGCGCTTGGACCTGCTGGTGGCTGGTGGTGGACGCCGGCCTGCCGTTCTGGTTCGGTTTCCCGCTCACCTTCCTGTTCATGCTGGCCTTTGGCGTGGCGCTGCAAATGGTGGTGCTGCGGCCGCTGATCGGCGAGCCGATTATTTCGGTCATCATGGTGACCATCGGCCTGTCGATCTTCTTCCAGGCGATCACCAAATGGATTTTCGGCGCCGACGTCGAGCCGTTCCCGGAGATCTTCCCGGTCAAGTCGGTGGACATTTTCGGCCTGCAAGTTCAGCCGGCCTATCTGATGAGTCTGGTGGTCTCCATCGCCATCATGATCGGCTTCGCTTGGTTCTTTAAGTATTCCCGCATGGGTCTGGCGATGCGCGCCACCGCCTTTAACCAGCAGGTGGCGCAGAGCCTGGGCATCTCGGTCAAGGCGGTGTTCGCCACCGCCTGGGCGATTTCCGCCATGGTGTCGGCTTTGGCCGGCGTGGTGGTCGGCATGGTCAACGGCGTGTCGGGGGCGTTGTCGTTCTTCGGCATCAAGGTGTTCCCCGCCGTCATCGTCGGCGGTCTCGACTCCATCGTCGGCGCCATCGTCGGCGGGCTGATTATCGGCGTGCTGGAGAACATGGCCGAATACGTCGACGGCCAGTGGCTGCAAATCGGCAACCTTTACACCGTGGCGCCGTTCTACGTGCTGATCGTCATCTTGATGGTCAAGCCGTACGGCCTGTTCGGCACCAAGAAGATTGAAAGGGTTTAAGGGCGATGATTACTTCCAGCCTGATCCCCTGCGGCCAGTTCAAGACCAGCTACGCCGCCGACAACACCATCTTCCCGACCCCGGTCAGCCGCGCCTTCGCCATCGGCGGGGTGGCGCTGCTGATCGCCGGGCCGCTGTTCTTGAACAACTATCACCTCAACCTTTTGATCCAGATCGGCTATCTCGGCGTCGCCGCTTTGGGGCTGAATATTCTGGTGGGGTTTACTGGCCAGATATCGTTGGGCCACGCCGGGTTTTTCGGCTTCGGCGCCTTCATGTCGGCCTATCTCAACAACAACTACGGCGTGCCGGTGGCGCTTTCCATCCCGCTGGCCGCCGTGTTCACCATCATTCCGGGGCTGATCTTCGGCATTCCCGCCGGCCGGCTGAAGGGGCTGTATCTCGCCATCGCCACCTTCGCCTCCCAGTTCATTTTGGAAGACTTCTTCGCGCGGGCCGACTGGTTTTCCGGCGGTTCGTCCGGCGCCATGGCCAATCCGATCAACCTGTTCGGCTATGAGCTTTCCGGCGACCGCGGCTACTTCTACTTCGTGCTGTTCTGCACGGTGATCGCTTACGTGCTGGGCGCCAACCTGATGCGCAGCCGCGACGGCCGCGCCTTCGTCGCGGTGCGCGACCATTACCTCTCGGCCGAGGTGATGGGCGTCAACCTCGCCAAGTACCGCATCTTGTCGTTCGGTCTGTCGTCGTTCTTCGCCGGTTTGGGCGGCGCGCTCTACGGCCATTACCTGGGGTTTGTGTCGGCGGAAGGCTTCACCATCCTGCTGTCCATTCAGTTCCTCGGCATGATTATCATCGGCGGTTTGGGGTCGGTGATGGGCACGCTGATGGGCACCGCCTTCATGGTGCTGCTGCCGGAAACCATGGAAGCTGCGGTCAGCGTCGTCAAAGCGATGGCGGAAACCGACGTGGCGTGGCTGACCAATGGTCTCGCCTACATCAAACAGGCGTCCATCGGCCTCGCCATCATCCTCTTCTTGATCTTCGAGCCGGATGGACTGGTCCACCGCTGGAAGCTCATCAAGTCGTACTGGAAGTTCTATCCGTTCTCCTACTAGTGGGGGGTAGCCCTCTCCCCCCTGGGGAGAGGGTTGGGTGAGGGGGAAACGCGGGCTGCTTTGGGATTCGTCGCTGAGCAGCCCCCTCACCCGGAGGCTTCGCCTCCACCCTCTCCCCAGGGGGGAGAGGGTTGTAGTTGTAAACAACATTAATAAACAACGCTAAAGGGAGTGAAATCTTATGAAGAGCAAGTTGTTCGCGGGTTCCGCCTTGGTCGCCATCTCTTTCGCCGGCGCCGCTTTCGCCGCCGAAGACGTCAAAGTCGGCCATCTGGCCGACCTGACCGGCGCCACCGCTTCCGTGTCCAAGCCCTACAGCCAGGGCGTTTCCGACGCGCTGAACTTCATCAACAGCCGCGGCGGCGTGCTGGGGCGCAAGATCGCGTTCGAGACCACCGACTACGCCTACGAAGTGCCGCGCGCCATGGCGACCTATAAGAAGTGGACCAGCGGCGGCAAGCCGGCGGCGATCCAAGGCTGGGGCACCGGCGACACCGAAGCGCTGGTCTCCTTCGTCGCCAAGGACGAAATCCCCTATTTCTCGGCGTCCTACTCCGGCCACCTGACCGACCCGGTGGGGACCAGCGGCGCCAAGCCGGCCCCGTACAACTTCTTCTACGGCCCGAGCTACACCGACGGCTGCCGCGGTCTGGTGGGCTGGGCCGCCGCCGACTTCAAGGCCAAGGGCGGTTCGGGCAAGCCCAAGTTCATCCACATGGGCGACAACCACCCCTATCCCAACGCGCCCAAGGAAGCTTGCGCCGCCTACGCCGCCGAGCAGGGCTTTGAAGTGCTGAACCCGATTCAGTATTCGCTGAAGCCGGGCGACTTTAAGGCGCAATGCCTGTCGCTGAAGGAATCGGGCGCCAACTACGCCTACCTCGGCAACACCGCCGGTTCGACCATTTCGCTGCTGAAAAGCTGCGAGACGGTCGGCGTCAACACCCAGTTCATGGCCAACATCTGGGGCATGGACGAAAACGGCCTGAAGGCGTCGGGCGAAGCGGCGAACGGCATCGTCTGGGTGGTGGCCGCCGCCACCTGGAACGACAAGACCCCCGGCATGAACTTGGTGCGGGAAATCTCCAAGGTTTCCGATCCGTCGGGCAATGAGGCCCGCCCGGTGCACTACATGCGCGGCGTGTGCGCCGCCTATTACATGAAAGAAGCGATGGACATGGCGGCGCAGATGCCTGGCGGCGTCGTCGGCGCCAACGTCAAGAAGGCGATGTACCAGAAGAAGGATTGGGTTCCGGCCGGTCTGGAAGGCGTCTGCACCCCGCACACCTGGACCGCGACCGACCACCGCGGCACCACCGACGTCATGGTCTACAAGGCGTCGGTGAAGGGAAACGACTTCACCATGGCGAAGATCTATGACGCCAAGGTGCCGCACCGTCCGGAATGGCTGGGCAAGTAAGCCGTCCTGAAGCGGCCCTCTCCCCCCTGGGGGGAGAGGGCTTTTTAGGCCAAGGCGAAGAAGTACATGCAGGGAGCATCCGCCATGGGCGAAGCCGCGTTGAAGCTGGCTGCGGCCGACGAGCCGATCTTGTCGGTCAACAACATCGAAGTCGTCTACAACGACGTCATCCTGGTGCTGCGCGGCGTCAGCCTCGACGTGCCGCAGGGCAAGGTCGTCACGCTGCTGGGGCCGAACGGCGCCGGCAAATCCACCACGCTGAAAGCGATTTCCGGCCTGCTCGGCACCGAAGACGGCGAAGTCACCCGCGGCTCGATCACTTTCATGGGCGAAGAAATCGCCAACCGCAGCCCGGAAGAAATCGTGCGGCGCGGCATCTTTCAGGTGATGGAAGGCCGCCGCATCGTCGAAGACATGACGTGTCTGGAAAATCTGCGGCTGGGCGCCTTCACCCGGCGCGACGGCGCCGCCGCCATCCGCCGCGACATCGACATGGTCTACAACTACTTCCCGCGCCTGAAAGAACGCACCGGGCTGGCGGGCTACCTGTCGGGCGGCGAGCAGCAAATGCTCGCCATCGGCCGGGCGCTGATGGCGCGGCCCAAGCTGATTTTGCTGGACGAGCCGTCGATGGGCCTGTCGCCGCTGCTGGTCAAGGAAGTGTTCGGCATCATTGAACAAGTCTGCCGCGACCTTGGCGTCACCATTCTGCTGGTGGAGCAAAACGCCCGCATGGCGCTGAAGGTGGCGGATTTCGGCTACATCATGGAATCCGGCAAGATCGTGCTGGACGGGGCGAAAGACGATCTCGTCAACAACGAAGACGTCAAGGAGTTCTATCTTGGCGGCGACAAGGAACGGAAATCCTTCAAGAATTTGAAGTCCTACAAGCGCCGCAAGCGCTGGCTGTAGAAGCCCGGCGAATCCATTATCGTCACCCCGGCGAAGGCCGGGGTCCAGCGCGATTCAGATAAGTTGCTGAATAGCCTGGATACCGGCCTTCGCCGGTATGACAAGAATGAACAAAGCAGGTTTCTACAGGCGGAACTCGCCATAATAATCGGAGTCGTTTCATGTCCGCCTTTTACGACGCGCTAGAAACCCGTTCCGCCGACGCCCGCGAGGCCGCGCTGCTGGCGGCTTTGCCGGGGCAAATTAATCACGCCAAGGCCAAGTCGCCCTATTTCGCCCGGATGCTGGCAGAGGTTGATCCGGCGGCGATCGCCACGCGGCAAGCGCTGGCGGCCTTGCCGGTGACGCGCAAATCCGAACTGACCGATCTGCAAACGGCGGATGCGCCGTTCGGCGGGCTGACCGCGACGCCGACGGCAGAGCTTCACCGCGTCTTCGCCTCTCCCGGTCCGATTTACGACCCGGAAGGCAAGGGGGCTGACTGGTGGCGCCTCGCCCGCGCGCTTTACGCCGCCGGCTTCCGTAAGGGCGATTTGCTGCATAACTGCTTTTCCTACCACTTCACCCCCGGCGGGATCATGTTTGAAACCGGCGCCCACGCGCTGGGCTGCCCGGTGTTCCCGGCCGGCGTCGGCAACACCGAATTGCAGGCCCGCGCCGTCGCCGACCTCAAGCCGGCGGGCTATGCCGGGACGCCGTCCTTCCTCAAGCTGATCTTGGAGAAGGCGGACGAACTGGGCCTCGACCATGCGTCGCTGACCAAGGCTTGCGTGTCGGGCGAAGCGCTGCCGCCGAATTTGCGCGGCGCGCTAAAGGATTTGGGCGTCGATGTGCTGCAAGCCTACGCCACCGCCGACTTGGGCCTCATCGCCTATGAGAGCGACGCCAAAGAAGGTTTGATCGTCGACGAAGGCGTGCTGGTGGAGATCTTGCGCCCCGGAACCGGCGACCCCTTGCCGGAAGGCGAGGTTGGCGAAGTGGTGGTCACCAGCTTCAATCCCGACTATCCGCTGATCCGTTTCGCCACCGGCGACTTGTCGGCGGTCTTGCCCGGACAAAGTCCTTGCGGGCGGACCGGCGCGCGCCTGCGCGGCTGGCTGGGCCGCGCCGATCAAACGGTCAAGGTCAAGGGCATGTTCGTTCACCCGCGGCAAGTCGCCGACGTCGTCAAGCGCCATCCCCAACTGGGCCGCGCCCGGCTGGTGGTGGAAAAGCACGGCGACGCCGACGTGATGACGCTGCATGTGGAATCGGCGTCCACCGACGCCGGGTTGGCGGCGGCGGCGGGGGAGACCTTGCAGGCGCTATGCAAGCTGAAGGGCGGCGTCGTCCTGCACGCGCCGGGGGCCTTGCCGAATGACGGAAAGATCATCGAGGACAAGCGCGCCTGACGGCCCAGGGGTGCGACAAGAGGGAGGAGAGGGCGCAATGAAAGACATTCTGGTGCATGTCGACGGTTCGGTGCGGGCTGCGGTGCGCATTAATGCGGCGATCAAGCTGGCGCAAGCGGCGGGGGCGCGGCTGACCGGGCTGTTCGCTCAGGCCGACGCCGACCGTATCGCCGCCACCGCGCGACGCCCCAGCGACCATCTGCGCCATGCGGCGCAGGAAGCGGGGCAGACGTTCCGCCAAGCGGTGGAGGCCGCCGGAATCGCTTCCAACTGGATGGCGATGCCGCACGGCGAGCCGGGTTTCGTGGTCGGCGAATTCGCCTTCTGCGCCCGCCACTTCGATCTTGTGGTGATGGGTCAGACCGACATTGAAGGCGCGCGCACCGCGCCGGCGGAAATGGTCGAACAGGTGGTGCTCAACAGCGGCCGCCCGGTGCTGACGCTGCCGCATTTCGGCGAGTATCCGACGGTCGGCCGGCGGGTGGTTGTCGCCTGGAACGCGGGTCGCGAGGCCGCCCGCGCCGTGCATGATTCGCTGCCGCTGTTGCAGGCGGCGGAAGAGGTGGTGGTGCTGTCGATCCGCGGCGGCGACGGCCCCGGCGCTGGCGTTGATTTGCCAACGGTCAATGTGGTGGAGCACTTGCGCGCCCATGGCGTCAACGCGGTGGCCGAGCGCTTGCCCGACGAGTTGATCGGCAAGACGGAAATGCTGCTGTCGCGCGCCTGCGACTTCGGCGCTGATCTTTTGGTGATGGGGGCGTACGGCCATTACGGGCTGACCCGGCTGCGCGGCTCCGCCACCCGCCACATGCTGCGGCATATGACCATGCCGATCCTGCTGTCTCACTAAGCGTTGGGGGAGAAAAGCCGTTATGCCGCAACCCGATCACGTCGTGCGCGTCGCTTTGCCGAACCCGGCCGACTGGGACGACGACGTTAAAGCCTATTTCGCCAAATGCGACGAGAAGCTGGGCATGCGGCCTAACGTGCTGTTGGCCTACACCGCGCGGCCCGACAAGTTCCGCGCCTTCACCCGGTTCTATAACCAGTTGATGTTGGCGGAGGATTCCGGCCTTTCCAAGCTGGAGCGGGAGATGATCGCCGTCGTCGTCTCCTCCGCCAACCGCTGCTACTACTGTCTGGTCGCCCACGGCCAAGCGGTGCGGGAATTGTCGGGCGACCCGCAATTGGGCGAGATGCTGGTGTTGAACTATCGGGTGGCGGAATTGTCGGAACGGCGCCGGCGCATGCTGGATTTCGCCTGGAAGCTGACGACGGCGCCCCATGACATCGACGGCGCCGACCGCGAAGGCTTGCGCATCGTCGGCTTCAGCGACGCCGACATTTTCGACATCACCGACGTCACGGCGTTCTTCAACTACACCAACCGCATGGCGCATGGGCTGGACATGATGCCCAACCCGGAATACCACGGCAAAAACCGCGGCGGAGGGGAGGCCGGGTAAAACACTAGACCCCAAGTGTGCGCTGCGGTATGCGTCTTTTCGCAAAATCCTTCGCTGTCGCAAGAAAATCTAAGGAACCCCGCCCATGGCCCGCACCGCCGGATCAAACGGCGCCAAAACGCTGGAGGCGATACGGGAGGCGGGGGCCGACCTGATCTATCGCCACGGCTATGAGGCGATGAGCCTGCGGGCGCTGGCGGCGGCGGTGGGGGTGCAGGTCGGCTCGCTCTATAATCACATCAAGACCAAGCAAGACCTGCTGTTCTTTTTGATGCGCTCGCACATGGAGCAGCTTTTGGCGGAGCGCGACGCTTGTGAGGGCGTCTTTCCTCCGGCGCCGCCGCCCGCCCGTTTGCGGGCGTTCGTTGAATTTCACTTGGGCTTCCACCTCACCCGCAAGCGCGACATTTCGCTGGCGAATTTTGAGCTGCGCAGTTTGGAGCCCGACAATTACGCCGTCGTCGTCGCCATGCGCGCCGATTACGAGCGCACCTTGACCGACATTCTGACCGCCGGGCGGGAAAGCGGCGCTTTCGCCGTTCCAGAACCGCGGCTCGCCGCTTTCGGCATCCTGTCGATGCTCACTGGCGCCTGCATGTGGTATCGGCCGGAAGGCCGACTGTCGAAAGCCGACATCATCGCCGCTTACACGGATATGGCGACCAAAAGCGTGGCGGTTTAAGCCGCTTCCAAGCTTGAGGCGACGCCGAGACGGTCGGCGGAACGGGCCAGCCAATCGGCGCCGGCGGCGCGGCCCAATTCGCGCAGCCAGTTCAAGAACCCCCAATCCGCCGACAGTTTGGAATAGCGCCCGACCTGTCGCAGCGCGTCCGCCGCTGGAATGTGGTGCAGCCGCAGGCCGGCGGCGCCATGGAGGCCCTGCAATTCGCGGCGCAAGGGCGCGTTGAAGGTGATCTGCGCCAACCGCGCCGCGATGGCGTCGGGACGGCGCGGGGTTTCCGGCGCGTCGAACGGGTTGACGGTGACGAGGATCAAGTCGGCGTCGGGGTGATTCTCCACCAACGGAAATAACGCCGGATTGGCGAGATAGCCGCCGTCCCAGTAGTCGCGGCCGTCGACGCGCACCGCTTGGAACAGATTGGGCAGGCAGGCCGACGCCAGCAGCGCGTCGACGCCGATCTCGTCGCGGCGGAAAATCCGCAACGCCCCCGACGCCACATCGGTGGCGCTGACGTAAAAACCTGCATCCGCCGCGCGCAAGGCCGGTTCGTCGATGATGTCGGTCAGCACCGCCCGCAACGGGTGAAAGTCGGCGGGCTGAGCGTCGTACGGCCCGACCCAGCGCCCGGCGTGCTCAAACGCCAGCGCCGCCAGGGAATGGTCGACGTTCCAGTCGCCCAGCATTCGGCCGAACAGCGACGGCGCAAAAGTCCCGGCGCCGCTGGACGCGGCGATGCGCCGCCAAAAGGCTTCCAACAAGTCGCGGGCCCCGTCCGGGCCGCCGGTCGCCAGCCCTTGCAGCAGCATGGCGCCGTTCATCGCCCCGGCGCTGGCCCCGCTCACCGCGATGATGTCGAGTCGGTCGTCGCCGAGCAACGCTTCCAGCACGCCCCAGGTGAAAGCGCCATGGGCCCCGCCGCCTTGCAGCGCCAAAGCCGCGCGAATGCGGCCCGCGCCCAAAATCGGGGGCGGCGGAGCCGACAGGGGCTGAGGTAAAGGGGCGGGGGGCGGCGCCGGCCGCTTGAAACGCTGTTTAAGCGCGGACCACCAAGCTGACAGGCTCGCCATCATCGCCTCCCAAGATCGCCGCCGATCATTGTGCAGTGCAGCATAACTGACGAAGGGCGAAAGGGCAAGAGCGGGCGAAAATTGGCGTTAAAGGGATTTTCTTGACAAGATCAAGCCCTTGCGCGACGTTTTCCACAGGCGTGACATCACAGTGAACAGGGGGGCGGCGACGATGAAGAGCGCATGTAAAATCGCCGCGCTGTCCGGCGCCGTTTTGATGTTGGCGGGGTGCGCCGGCATCCCCACCGCGGTGAGCGTCGCCAGCATGTACGTCAATTCGCTGCTGATGTTGCGCACCAGCAAGGGCGTCGCCGACCACGCGGTTTCCGCCGCGATGGAGCAGGACTGCGGCTTCGTCAATATGATGGAGCACGGCGCCTATTGCATCGACGCGCCCGCCCCGCAACTGCTGGCCGCGATGACCGCCGACGCCGACATGCTGGTTCCCGCAAAACCGCGGACGTCGACCGAACGCGCGACGACCGCCGCCGCCCCGCTTCAAATCGCCCCGCTTGACGTCGTCGCCGCGGCGCCGCCAGCGGTGGAGCAACCCAGCCGCAAGCCGGCGCCGCCGCCGTTATCTGGGACGTCCACGACGACGACTGCATTTGTCTCCCCGCCGCCGCCCGCTCCCGCGCACTCGGCGG
>CALGOL010000463.1 GCA_937960755.1 uncultured Azospirillum sp. | reverse complement strand
CGACCACCGAGATCTACACTCTTTCCCTACACGACGCTCTTCCGATCTCTGAAGCCGCCTTCGTCCGTCCGCCCAAGGAACTGCCGCCCGACGCCGTCGGCCTGCTGTACGATTCCACGCTGTGCATCGGCTGCAAGGCCTGCGTCGCCGCGTGCAAGGAATCCAACGGCATGCCGATGGAGGTTTACCCGCAGCAGCAGGGCTGGAACCCCGGCCTGTGGGACAGCCCGATCGAGCTGTCGGCCAAGACGCTCAACGTCATCAAGGCGTACAATCACGGCACGTCCGAGAACAAGGACCACGCCGAGAACGGCTTCGCCTTCCTCAAGCGCCAATGCTACCACTGCGTCGATCCGTCGTGCGTGTCGGTGTGCCCGGTGACGGCGATGCGCAAGGACGCCAAGACCGGCATCGTCACCCACCACCCCGACGCCTGCATCGGCTGCCGCTATTGCGTGCTGTCGTGCCCGTTCGGCGTGCCGAAGTACGATTACAACGACAAGTATGGCGAAATTAAAAAGTGCCAGCTTTGCCAGCATAAATTGGCGAAGGACGAGCTGCCGGGCTGCGTCGATGTTTGCCCGACCGGCGCCACGCTGTTCGGCCGCACCGAGGAGCTGAAGAAAGAGGCCCACCGTCGTCAGGCGCTGAAGCCCGGCGACCGTACGGAGTTTCCGCGCGGCGACCTCGCCGGCAAGCTGGGCGGGGCGCGGCCAGGGCATGAAGCCACGGTTCAAGTCGCCTATCAGCAAAAGGTCTACGGCGAAACTGAGTTGGGCGGCACCCAGTCGATGACGCTGGCCGCCGTGCCGTACGAAAACCTGAACCTGCCGACCGACGTGCCGAAGGACGGCTTCCCGACTTTGTCGGAAGGCATACAGCACACGTTGTACGCCGGCATGGTCGGTCCCGCGGTGGTGTTCGCCGGTCTCGCCTATATGGCGCGGCGGGCATCCAAAGATCACAGCGAAGAATAGGGGGCCGAACCATGTCAGTGCATGCGCACCAACCCTTGGGCGGCCGCCTGTTCACCTTGCCGCTGCTTATTTGCCTGATCCTGGTCGCCATCGCCGCGGTGTTCATTTATGAACGCTTCGCCTACGGCATCGGCGCTGTGGCCAACATTAACGACGGCTATCCCTGGGGCATCTGGGTGGCGGTCGACATCGTCATCGGCACGGCTTTCGGCTGCGCCGGTTACGTCATGGCCTTTCTGGTCTACATTCTGAACAAGGGCGAATATCACCCGCTGGTTCGTTCGGCGGTGATGGCGTCGTTGTTCGGCTACGGCCTCGCCGGTCTGGCGGTGCTGGTGGATCTGGGCCGCTACTGGAACTTCTGGCATCTGGTGTGGCCGAGCTACGCCAACTTCAATTCAGTGATGGTTGAGGTCGGCATGTGCGTCGCCGCCTACACCACCGTCTTGATGATTGAATTCTCCCCGGCGTTCCTGGAGAAGTTCGGGATCAAGAACCTGCGCGACAAGCTGAACAAGGTGATGTGGGTCTTCATCGCGCTCGGCGTGCTGCTGCCCACCATGCACCAATCCTCGCTCGGCACCATGATGGTGGTGGTGGGGAACAAGCTGTCGCCGATCTGGCAGACCCAGTTCCTGCCGCTGTTCTTCCTGCTCACCGCGATTTTGATGGGCTTCGCCATCGTGGTTTGGGAAGGCGTCTTGTCGACCACGTCGTTCAAGCGCCCGTCGGAAAACCACATCTTGCAGAAGCTCGCCGGCATCATGATGACGGTCGGCGCGGTGTTTCTCACCTTCCGCATCATCGACCTGATCGCCCGCGGCCATTTGGGAACCGCGCTGACCGGCCCGATGTCGAGCTGGTTCTGGCTGGAAACGCTGCTGATGTTCGGCGGCGTCGCGTTGCTGGCGCCGAAGGCGAACCGGTCGTTGTCGCGCGCGCTGTTCATCTCGTCGTCGATGATGCTGCTGGCGGGGATCTTCTATCGCCTGAACGTCTACTTGATCGGCTACACCCCGGCCATCGGCCCGTGGAGCTATTTCCCGGCGTTCAAGGAAATCATGATCACCGTCGGCATTTTCGCCCTGGAAATCGCCCTTTACCTGATCTTCGTGAAGACCTTGCCGGTTCTGCACGCCCCTCACGCCGCTCACGTCAAACCGGCTGAGTGATCTTTAGGAGACTATGAAAATGGCTCAGCGAGTTGTAGTCGATCCCATCACCCGCATCGAAGGCCACCTGCGCGTGGAATGCGACGTTGACGGCGGCAAGATCACCAAGGCGTGGGCGTCCGGCCAGATGTGGCGCGGCATTGAACAGATTCTGTTGGGCAAAGACCCGCGCGACGCCTGGGTGTTCGCCCAGCGCATCTGCGGCGTCTGCACCACGGTTCACGCCATCACTTCGGTGCGCGCGGTTGAAAACGCGCTGAAGATGGAAGTGCCGCTCAACGCCCAGTACATCCGCAATCTGATCCAAGGCGCCCATTTCGTTCACGACGCCATCGTTCACTTTTATCACCTGTCGGCGCTGGACTTCGTCGATATCGTGTCGGCGCTGAAAGCCGACCCGGCGGCGACCGCCAAGCTGGCGCAATCCCTGTCCGATTGGCACAAGAACTCGGTCAGCGACTTCGCCGAAGCGCAAAAGAAGCTGGCGGCGTTCGTCTCCACCGGTCAGTTGGGCGTGTTCGGCTCCGGCTACTGGGGCCATCCGGCGATGAAGCTGCCGCCGGAAGCCAATCTGATGGCGGCGACCCACTACCTGCAAGCGCTGCATTATCAGCGTGAAATCAATAAGGTGGTGGCGATTTTGGGGTCTAAGACCCCGCATATCCAGAACATCGCGGTGGGCGGCGTCGCCAACCCGATCAATCTGGACAGCCAAAGCACGCTGACGCTCGAAAAGCTGATGTTCATCAAGAAGCTGATCGACGACGTGCAGAATTTCGTGACGCAAGTCTACATCCCCGACGTTTGCACGGTGGGCGCGCTCTACGCCGACTGGACGACGCTGGGCCGCGGCGTGGTCAACTATCTGTCGATCCCCGACATGCCGATCGACACCAAGGGCACCAAGTTCGCCCTGCCGTCCGGCTACATCGACGACGGCGATTTGTCGAAGTTCACGCCGGTGAAGGATTTCTACGACCCGTTCTTCGAAAAGGGCGTCAAGGAGTCGGTCAAGCATTCGTGGTATAAGGGCGGCAAGGGCGCGCTGCATCCCTACGAAGGCGAAACCGTCGCCGAGTACACCGATTGGCAGGACGACGGCAAGTATTCGTGGATCAAGTCGCCGACCTTCTACGGCAAGCGCTGTCAGGTCGGCCCGTTGGCCAATGTGCTGGGGCTGTACGCTTCGGGTCACGAGCGCACCAAGTTCTGGGTGCATGCGGCGTTGGACAAGGTGTCGGCCGTCGCCGGAACCAAGGTCGGCGTCGAGGCGCTGCATTCCACCATCGGCCGTCACGCCGCCCGCGCGGTGCGCTGCGTCGTGCTGATGGAGGAATTGACCAACCAGTGGACCTTGTTGATGGAGAACATCGCCAAGGGCGACTTCACCACCTGGAACAAGCCGGTGTTCCCCAAGGGCGAAGTGCGGGGTTTCGGCTTCTACGAAGCGCCGCGCGGCATGCTGTCCCACTGGGTCGTCATCGAAAACGGCAAGATCAAGAACTATCAAGCCGTCGTGCCGACCACCTGGAACGCCGGTCCGCGGGACGAGAACGAGCAGATTTCCGCTTACGAGGCGTCGCTGTTGGATGTGCCGGTGGCCGATCCGTCGCAGCCGCTGGAAATCATCCGCACCATGCACTCGTTCGACCCGTGCTTGGCCTGCGCCGTGCACGTCACCGACACCGAATCGAAGAACACCTATCAGGTGAAGGTGGCTTAAAGCCGCTCCATAATCTGTCCGGTGAGGAAGCCCTCCCGCCTCGGCGGGAGGGTTTTTCTTTATCCGGGAAAAGCCTTGGCTGGGCGATGGCGGTTTTGCGGCTATACTGCCGCCGTCTGGAGCCAACCCGGAAACACGCCGCTATGCCCGCCTTCATCCGTCAGGTGACGATCCGCAACTATAAGAGCATCGCCCGCTGCCGGGTCAAACTGGGGGCGTTGACTTTTCTGCTCGGGTTGAACGGGGCGGGCAAAAGCAATTTCCTTGATGCGCTACGTTTTGTGGCGGAAGCCTTGCGCACGTCGTTGGACCACGCCTTGCGCGACCGCGGCGGCATCGGCGAGGTTCGGCGCAAATCGGGCGGCCATCCGACGCACTTCTCGCTGCGGTTGGACTTTGTCCTGCCTGCCGGCGAGACGGGACATTACGCCTTCAGCATAGGCTCGAAGACGGATCGGGGCTATGAGGTTCAAGTCGAAGAATGCGCGATCCACGCCACCGACGCTTTAAACCCCCGCAGCCATTTCTTTCGGGTCGAGGCCGGCGTCTTGGTTGATTCGTCGGTGAAGCCGTTGCCCCCGTCGCTTCCTGATCGGCTTTTCCTCGTCAATGCTGCTGGCATTCCTGAATTTCGACCGATTTTTGACGCACTGTCATGTATTGAGGTTTATAATCTTAACCCCAATGCAATTTCCGCACTTCAAAGACCGGACCCAAGCGGCGTATTGCGGCGCGATGGGAGCAACGCCGCCAGCGTGCTGCACCAGCTTTCCGACCAAGCGCGAGAGCAAATCAGCGGACAGCTTGAACGCATCGTGCCTGGCGTCGTCAGGGTCGACGGGCGTACGCTCGCGACAATGGAGACAATTCAGTTTCACCAACGCGTCAAAGGGCAAGCCAACCCGTGGAAATTTCCGGCGTCGGCCATGTCGGACGGCACATTGCGGGCGCTCGGCGTCTTGTTGGCGGTTTATCAGGCGTCGGCGCCGACGCCCGGCGTGGCGGCGCCGCTCTTGATCGGGCTGGAGGAGCCGGAAAGCGCTCTCCATCCCGCCGCCGCGAAGGTGTTGCTGTCGGCGCTGCGGCAGGGGGCGGCGCATTGCCAATTGATCGCCACCAGCCATAGCCCGGACTTGCTGGACGATCCCGACATCAACGCTGATGAATTGCTGGCGGTGGACAATATCGACGGCGTCACCCGAATCGGTCCGATTGACGAAGCGGGGCGCAATGCGCTGAAAGAGCGGCTATTCACCCCCGGCGAACTGCTGCGCCAAAATCAAATCGCCATAGACAAAAAATCGCTCGAGAATTCGGATCGGCAATACAAGCTGTTCGATCATGGCGAGCGTTAAGCTATGCCGTTCGTCGCCCCCATCGTCGAAGGTCACGGCGAAGTAACCGCTGTTCCCGTATTGCTGCGTCGTTTGTATCAAGCGCTTGAACCGTCGCAATGGCTGACGGTTAATGAGCCGGCGCGAGTGAAGGCCCAGGCTTTCTTCCAAATGGGTAAAGAATTTCACCGCCATGTTTTCTTGGCGGCGGGCAAGGCGGCGCAAGAACAAGGCGGCGTGTTGATCCTGATGGACTGCGAAGACGACTGCCCGGCGACCTTGGGGCCAAAGCTGTTGGCTGCCGCCAAGGGCGTGCGCGGCGACGTTCCTTATCTCGTCGTCCTCGCCCGGCGGGAGTTCGAAACGTGGTTCATCGCCGCCGCGCCGTCGTTGCAGGGGGTTTGCGGTTTACCGGTTGATTTGACGGCGCCTGAATATTTTGAAGAAATTCGCGACGCCAAGGGCTGGCTCGGACGGCGAATGCCGAACGGCTATAAAGAGACCGAGCATCAACAACGGCTGGCCGCCCGATTTGATCTGAGGCAAGCCCGCAGCGCCCGTTCCTTCGACCGCCTTATCCAACGCCTGCCGGGTTTCCTGGCTTCCTTGCCTGGTTGACATTGCCCTTGGGAAACGCTACCGCGGGGCCGCACGTCTATGTGCGGGGCCAAGGGGGAACAGGGTATGACCTATTGTTTGGGCATTAAAACCGCTGACGGGCTGGTGGCCCTGGCCGACGGCCGCATCACCAGCGGCTCGCAGCTTTCCGCCGCCCGCAAAGTCACCATGATGGGCGCCGGCGGCGCGCGCTTCTTCATCATGTCGTCGGGGCTGCGCAGCGTGCGCGACAAGACCCTGGCCTATCTGCGCCGCGACATGAGCCGGCTGCGCTCCGACAACTACACCACCATGCTGGACGCCGTCACCGCGTTCACCGAATGCCTGCGCAAGGTGGCGGAGGAAGACAAGGAGGCGCTGGAGGCGTCGCGCCTGCACTTCAATCTGCACGCCATCCTGGGCGGCCAATTGGCCGACGACGCCGAGCCCACCATGTATCTGGTCTATCCAGAGGGCAACTGGATCGAGGTGGACGAGCGCACGCCCTACCTGTCCATCGGCGCCACCGCCTACGGCAAGCCGATCCTCGACCGCGCGCTGCGCTACGACACCAATCAGGAAACCGCGCTGAAGCTGGCCTATCTGTCGTTCGATTCGACCCGCTTCTCCTCCACCGACGTGGGATATCCCATCGACATGGTGCTCTATCAGACCAAGTCCCGGTCGTGGCGCACCGCTAACTACGATTACGACGACCTGGTCGAACAGCGCCGCTGGTGGAACGTCAACATCACCAAGCTGGTGGAGGAAATGCCCGACGGCCCGTGGCTGCCGTCCTTGCTTCCCTAAGCCGATCAGGCGTAAAGTTTTTTCAAGCCGGCCGGCCGCGCCGGCTTGATCTTTGTCTAATCGTATGAATAATTATAAAAAATTATTACTTCATACGATTAGAGGGATAAGCCCGCGATGATCCGCCGCCTCGCCTTACTCGCCCCGTTGCTCCTGGCTCCCGCTTTGACCGCGGCGCCGGCGCAAGGTCACTTTCTTGAAATGATCCCTTCCGCCGACATCGTCGATGTGGAAGGTGACCGTAAGGTCAACCTCGACATCGCCTTCACCCATCCGATGGAGCGCGGCCCGACGATGGAGATGGCGGCGCCTGTGCGCTTCGGCGTGCAGGTCGGCGGCAAGAAAACCGATCTGAAAGCGGCGCTGACCGCGGTCAAACGCGATGACAAGCAGGCGTTCAAGGCGGAATACGCCTTTAAGGAGCCGGGCGCCTATCTGTTTTACCTGGAGCCGCAACCCTATTGGGAGCCGGCGGAAGGCAAGTTCATCGTCCATTACACCAAGGTGGTCGCCGATTTCGGCGGTGGCGAGGACTGGGACGCGGCGATCGGTTTTCCCATCGAAATCCAGCCGTTGGCCCGGCCCTACGGCCTGTGGACCGGCAATCTGTTCCGCGGAATCGTCAAGAAGGACGGCAAGCCCTTGCCCTTCGCCGAGATTGAGGTGGAATGGCGCAATGACGGTTCGGTCAAGGCGCCGTCCGACCCCTTCATCACCCAGGTGATTAAGGCCGACGACCGCGGCGTTTTCGCCTACGCCATGCCGCGCGGCGGCTGGTGGGCGTTCAACGCCCTGGCGGAATCCGACAAGACGCTGAAGGCGCCGGACGGCAAGGCGCGCAAGATCGAAATGGGCGGGACCATTTGGGTCAAGACGGTGGACATGAAGTAAACCGCTAAACCGAGGGGGCGGGCGGCATGGCGCATATCCCGGACGGCGTATTGTCAGGGCCGGTGCTGGCGGCGGGGGCGATCCTCGCCGCGGCGGGCTGCGCCTATGGCCTGCGCCGGTTGGAGACGGAGCGCATACCCCACGCCGCCTTGCTGTCCGCCGCCTGCTTCGTCGCCGCCATGGTGCATTTCCCGGTTGGCGCCGGCAGCGTGCATCTGATCTTGAACGGGTTGGCCGGGGCGTTTCTCGGCTGGGCGGCGTTTCCCGCCGTGGCGGTCAGCGTGCTGTTGCAGGCGGCGATGTTCGGTTTTGGCGGCTTGGCGGCGCTTGGCGTCAATGTCGTCAATATGGCGGCGCCGGCGGTGTTGGCCGGAGTCTTGTTCCGCCTCGCCTTGACTCGTTACGGCGTCGCCGACCGCCGCGTCAGCCTTGCCGGCGGTTTGGCGGCGGGCTTGGCGGTGATGCTGACCGCCGTGCTGATGGCCTTGGCGCTGGCGTTGAGCGGCGGGCAATTGCTGGCGGCGGCGCAACTGGCGCTGCTGTCGCACCTGCCGGTGGCCGTGATCGAAGGCTGCGTCACCGCGGCGGCCCTGGGGTTAGCGCTGCGGGTGAAGCCGGAATACTTCGCCCCGCCGCAGGAGGCGCAGGCATGATTCGTCTTCTTTCCCTCGCCCTTGTCGTCTGGCTGGCGGCGCTCGGCCCGGCCGAAGCCCATAAAGTCCGCCTGTTCGCCGCGGCCGAGGGCGCTGTGGTTTCCGGTTACGGCTATTTCAGCGGCGGCGACCGCGCGCAAGGCGTTGTGGTGACGGCGGAAGCCGGCGGCGCCATGGTGTATAGCGGCGTCTCCGGCGACGATGGAACGTTCAGCTTCACCGCGACGCTGCGGGCGGATCATCTTATAAAATTAGACGCTGGCGACGGCCACGCCGCCAGCTTCACCCTGCGCGCCGCCGAACTGCCGGAAAGCCTGCCGGGACCAGCGACG
>CALGOL010000462.1 GCA_937960755.1 uncultured Azospirillum sp. | reverse complement strand
GCAGGACCCCGGCCACCGGCAGAATCGCCCCGTCGAGCGCCAATTCGCCCAGTGCGGCGAACTGGGCCATTTCCTCCATCGGCGTCACGCCCATGGCGGCGAGCAGCCCCAGCGCAATGGGCAAATCGAAGTGCGAGCCTTCCTTCAGCACGTCGGCGGGGGCGAGGTTGACGGTGATGCGCTTGGCGGGCAGGGCGAGACCCAGCGCGTGCAGGGCGGCGCGCACCCGTTCGCGACTTTCCGCCACCGCCTTATCCGGCAGGCCGACGACGGTGAAGGCGACGATGCCGCCCGACATCTGAACCTGAACGTCGATGTCGAGGACGTCGATCCCCTGAAAAGCGAATGTTCCTGCCCTGGCGACCACGCGGCGACGCTCCCCCTCGCGCTATAAAGCACGCGAGTGTATGCGTCCGCCCGGAATTTCGCCAGAAAGAATAGCGCCAATCTCCCGTGAGCTTGTCTCACGGGAGATTGGTTGGGCCATTGAGGCCCCGCGCCCTCGTGGGCGCGAAGCCAAGGCCGTGGATACGGCCGCCCGGCGTCTGAGGGTCCCTTGAACGGTCACGTTCAAGGGAGATAAGTAAAACTAATGCGACATCAAAACCGGGGTGCGCATGTTGCGCATCACCGTGCGGGTGGCGCCGCCGAACACCAGTTCGCGCAGCCGGGAATGGCCGTACGCCCCCATCACCACCATGTCGCAGCCCAGCTCCTCCGCCGTATTCAGAATGATCTGACCGACGTCGCCGCGGTCGGCTTCGGCGCGGTGCGAGGCCGGCACGCCGTGCCGCTCGAGGAAGACGATCAAATCTTGGCCGGAGTCGTCGCGGGAATCGGCGGCGTCCACCGTCAGCACGGTGACTTTTTCCGCTTCCGCCAGGAAATGGCGGGCGTTGCGCACGGCGATGCCCGATTCCCGACTGTTGCGCCAGGCCACCAGAATGTGCCGTCCCGCCACCGGCCGGTCGGCCGGATGGTCGTAAGGCAGCACCAGCGTCGGGCACGGGGTGAACAGCGGCAGGCGTTCCGGCAGGTGCAACGGCAGCCGATCCTCCAGATGCGCCGGGTGCGACTGGGTGACGACCGCCAAATCGGCGTAGGTGGCGCGGGCGGCCAGCAAATCGACGTGATCCCCTTCCGCCACCGTCCAGGAAAACGACAGGTCTTTCAGCGCCAGCCGGGCTTCCTGTTCGATCACCGCGGCCTGTTCGCGCGCCACCGCGGTGGCTTCGGCGATATAGCCGTAGGAGGCGGCGCGCCCGGTCACCGCCGCCGGCATGGAGGCCGGCGTGGCGATGTAGAGCGCTTCGACAAAGGCGTCGAAACGGCGCGCCATCGCCGCGGCGACGGTCAGGCGGGCGGCGTGGCGGTCGTCGTTCGCCAAGTGGGCGAGAATGGTCTTGATCGGCATGGTGCGCTGGTCGCTTCCCACTGACGGGACGGAGTTGAACGGCGAAATCGCCGCGATGCTGCATTGCTTTCAACGTTAACTCAGGCCCGCGCGCTCTGGCAACACGCGGATCGTCGCGGGACTGCGCCGGGCCCAATGCGCCGGGCCCAATGCGAATGCCTCCCTTGCATCGGCGGCCCTGCTTGGGGCAAGGTCGGCGTTCCATTCCCATTGTTTAAAGCGCGCCCCCAGCATGACCGTCGCCGTTCGATTCGCCCCGTCCCCCACCGGCCGCCTGCATGTCGGCAACCTGCGCTTGGCGCTGGTTAATTGGCTGTTCGCCCGGCGCCATGGCGGCGACTTCCTGCTGCGCATGGACGACACCGACGTCGAGCGCTCGACGGAAGAATTCGCCAAGGGCATCGAAGCGGATCTTAGCTGGATGGGGCTGACCTGGGACCGCTTCGCCCGCCAAAGCGACCGAGTGGCGCGTTATGAGGAAGTCGCCGACCAGCTTCGCGCCGCCGGCCGGCTCTATCCCTGCTATGAAACGCCGGAAGAATTGTCGCTGAAGCGCGCCAGCCTGGTGTCGCAAGGCCGGCCGCCGATCTACGACCGCGCCGCCTTGCGCCTGACCGACGCCGACAAGGCGCGGCTCGAAAGCCAGGGCCGCAAGCCGCATTGGCGTTTCAAGCTCGAGCACGAGCCGGTGGAATGGACCGACGGCGTGCGCGGAGCCCAGCGCTTCCATGGCCGCGACCTGACCGACCCGGTGCTGATCCGCGAAGACGGCTATCCGCTCTACACCCTGTCCAGCGTGGTGGACGACGCCGACCTGGGCATAACCGACGTCATCCGCGGCGAAGACCACGTCACCAACACCGCCGTGCAAACCCAAATTTTCGTCGCCATCGGCGCGGCGGTTCCGCGCTTCGCCCATTTGCCGCTGTTGACCGACGCCGCCGGGCAAGGGCTGTCAAAGCGGCTAAACAGCCTATCCATCGGCTCGTTGCGCGACGACGAAGGGGTGGAGGCGCTGGCGCTCGCCAGCCTGCTGGCCAAGCTCGGCACCTCCGATCCCATCGAAGCGCGCGCCTCGCTTGAAGAATTGGTCGCCGAGTTCGACATATCCAAAGTGTCGCGCGCCACCGCCCGCTTCGACCCGGAAGATCTTTACCGCCTCAACGCCAAGACGCTGCATGTCCTGCCGTTCGACGCGGTGCGCAGCCGGCTGGAGGCCCTGGGCATGACCGGCGTCGAGGAGGAAACCTTCTGGTTGACCGTGCGCCCCAACCTATCGAAGCTGGAGGACGCCCGCGAATGGTGGCAAGTCACCCATGCCCCCGTCGCCCCGGTGATCGAAGACGCCGACATGCTGGCCGCCGCCGCCGGCCTGCTGCCCGCTGAACCGTGGGATGAAACCACCTGGGGGGCTTGGACCGCCTTGGTCAAGGACGCGACGGGCCGCAAGGGCAAGGCGCTGTTCCACCCGTTGCGGCTGGCGCTGACCGCCCGCGACAAGGGGCCGGAGTTGAAGAACCTGTTGCCGTTGATCGGCCGCGACCGGGCGCTGGCCCGGCTGGCCGGCCGCACCGCCTGAACGATGATTTGCAGATAAGGAGCATCACGCCGTGGCGCTGGAGCTGACCAACACCCTGACCCGCAGCAAGGAAGTCTTCACGCCGATTGATCCGGCCTGCGTCGGGATGTACGTCTGCGGCCCCACGGTGTACGACACCGCGCACATCGGCAACGCCCGGCCGGTGGTGGTGTTCGACCTGCTCTATCGCGTGCTGCGCCGGCTCTATCCCAAGGTGGTGTACGTCCGCAACATCACCGACGTCGACGACAAGATCATCATCCGCTCGAAGGAGAGCGGCGAGCCGATCGAAGCGCTGACCGAGCGTACGGCGGCGCTTTATCACGCCGACATGGCGGCGCTGAACGCCTTGGCCCCGGACATCGAGCCGCGCGCCACCAAGCACATCGCCCATATGATCGCGCTGATTGAGGATTTGATCGCCAAGGGCCATGCGTACGCGGCGCAGGGGCATGTGCTGTTCTCCGTCCCCTCGATGCCCAATTACGGCAAGCTGTCGCGCCGCTCTCCCGACGAACTGTTGGCCGGCGCGCGGGTCGAGGTGGCGCCCTACAAGCGCGACGCCGGCGATTTCGTGCTGTGGAAGCCCTCGGCCGACGATCAGCCGGGTTGGGACAGCCCGTGGGGCCGCGGCCGGCCGGGCTGGCATATCGAATGCTCGGCGATGTCGAAGGAACACCTGGGGCCGACCTTCGATATTCACGGCGGCGGGCTCGACCTGATTTTCCCGCACCATGAAAATGAAATCGCCCAATCAAGCTGCGCCCATGACGGCGCGCCGCTGGCGAAATACTGGGTGCATAACGGCTTCGTCACCGTCGAAGGCGACAAGATGTCGAAGTCGCTGGGGAATTTCTTCACCGTCCATGAATTGCTGGACGACTATCCCGGCGAAGCCATTCGCCTGACCTTGATGAGCGCCCACTACCGACAGCCGCTCGACTTCACCAAAGACGGCTTGCGCCAGTCCAAGGCGACGCTGGATCGCTGGCAGCAGGCGTTGCGCGGCGACCCCGCCCCCGCCGTCGACGCGCCGGTTCCGCCCGCCGTGTTGGCGGCGCTGGAGGACGACCTCAACACGCCGTTGGCGATTTCCTTGCTGCACGAATTGGCGGGGGTGGTGAACAAGGCCGGTTCCGACGCGGAAAAATCCGCCGCCAAGGGGGCGTTGAAGGCGGCGGCGAATTACTTGGGCCTGTTGCTGCAAGACGCCGAAACCTGGTTCCGCTGGGCGCCCAAGGGGGCGGCGGGCGGCGGCGAGGACGGCATGGGTGGCGGGCTGACTGACGCCGACATCGACCGGCTGATTGAAGAACGCCAGGCGGCGCGCAAGGGCAAGAACTTCGCCGAAGCCGACCGCATCCGCCAACTGCTGGCCGACGCGGGCGTCGTGCTGGAGGACGGGCCGAAAGGCACCGCCTGGAAGCGGGGCTAGGCTTTGGGCTGGAATTTGAACGTCTTGCGCAAGATTTAGCTCATCAATCCGGTTTAACTTTATCTCGTCACCCCGGCGAAGGCCGGGGTCCACCTCGTCAGCTAATTTGTCGAAAAGGTGGATTCCGGCCTTCGCCGGAATGACGATGAAAGATTAAAAATCAGGCCAAAGCGAAAGGCGTGCGAATGCAATAGCGCCTTCGCTGGGCGCGTGAGCGACAAAAAAGGCTACGACGCCGCGATGCGCGCCAGCGCCCTTGCGGCCGTGCCGGGGAAGTCGCTGAACACCCCGTCGACGCCCAAATCAAAGAACTGTCGGTATTCCGCCGCCGGGTCGCCGTCATAATCGGCGGCGAGGAAACGCGGCTCGTCGCGGAAGGTGTACGCATGGACGCGCAAACCCGCGGCGTGGGCGTCGTCGATCAGGCTCCCCGGCGCCGCCAGCCGCCCATCCGGGTTTTCCGCGATAATGCTGCGCTTCCACGGGCCGATTCCCCAGGCGTAAGCCGCGATCTCCGCCAAGCCTTTGGGCCGCGTCATGTCGCCGTACGTGCGGGCGTCGCCCGTGGCGGCGAAATCGAACGGCCGCGCCGCCGCTTCATCCAGCAACTGAATGAGCCGTACGTCTGTATGCGCCGCCAGCGCCTTCAGGTTGGCGACCTCGAACGACTGGATGAACACCGGCGAATCGGCGGCGGTCCAACCAACTTCGGCCAGGATGCGCAGCAGCGGCTCCTCCAGCGCTAAGCCGATGTCGCGATGAAAGGTCGGGTGCTTGGTTTCGGGATAGACGCCGACGACTCGGCCGTGCGTGCGTGGGGCGCTTTGCGCCAGTTCGACGATTTCCTCAAACGTCGGAACCTCATAGAGCCCGTCCCAGGCCGATGCGCGAAACGGCCAGGGCTGGCGGGCGCGCAGCGTCTTGATCTCCGCCAGGGTGAAATCGCAGGCGAACCAGCCCTCCACCGCGACCCCGTCCACCACGGCGACGCGGCGGCGGTCGGGGAACTTGGCGGCGACGTCGGTGGTCGCGCCGATTTCCGGCTCGTGCCGGGCGATCAGCCGGCCGTCTTTGGTCGCCACCAGATCGGGTTCGATGAAATCCGCCCCTAAGTCGATAGCCAGGGCGTAGGAAGCCAGCGTATGCTCCGGCCGGCAGCCGGAAGCGCCGCGGTGGGCGATGATGATCGGCGGGTCGAGGGATCGGGGCATGACGGACCAACGTTTCTGGGAGGCGTTCCCGGCCTTGGCCGGGTTGGACGAGGAGGCCCGCGGCAAGCTGGCGCGGGCGGCGCAACCGGCGTCGTTGCCCAAGGGCGCTGTGCTGTTTCGCCCCGGCGACGCCTGCCGCAATTATCTGATGATGATCGACGGCGCGGTCCGCGTCCAGATGACGGCCGAGTCTGGGCGCGAAATCGTGCTCTATCGGGTGGCGCGGGGGGAAACCTGCATCCTCACCACCTCTTGCCTGATGACGCGGCGGGATTACGGCGCCGAAGGGGTGGCGGAAAGCGACTGCTTCGCCCTCGCCCTCGACGCCGGATCGTTTCACGATCTTTTGGGCTGCTCGGCGCCGTTCCGCGACTTCGTTTTTCGCTCGTTCGGCGCGCGCATCACCAGCCTGCTGGCCTTGGTGGAGGAGGTGGCGTTTCGTCGCATCGACCTGCGGCTGGCGCGCTTCCTGCTGGACCGCGCCCCCGGCGGCGGCGATTTGGAGTTGACCCATCAAGTCATCGCGGTCGAATTGGGCACCGCCCGCGAAGTGGTGAGCCGGCAATTGAAGGAGTTTGAACGGCGCGGGCTGGTGGGGCTGACCCGCGGCCGAATCGCCGTTCTCAACTCGGCCGGGCTGGAAGGGCTGGAGCGGGAAATATAATCAACCGGACATATAAGCGTTTGGTGACAAGGTCACAGACCGGCGCGCGAGCGGCGGGTAAGATTGGCGCATCTTAGGTTCCTCCGTTGCAAAAGGTGCTTTCCCATGCCCAAGAATGTCGGCGTTATTGATCGCGCGCTGCGCGCCGTTGTCGGCTTGATCCTGATCGCTTTGGCCGTGCTCGGCATTTTCTCGCCGTGGGGCTGGATTGGCGTCGTGCCGCTGTTCACCGCCTTTGTCGGCTTCTGCCCGGCTTACACCCTGATC
Source organism: uncultured Azospirillum sp. (assembly GCA_937960755.1). Classification (GTDB taxonomy): domain Bacteria; phylum Pseudomonadota; class Alphaproteobacteria; order Azospirillales; family Azospirillaceae; genus Azospirillum. Next base: position 3,845 of record CALGOL010000462.1, on the reverse strand, counting down.
GGGGTGAAGACCTGCCGCACCGAATAACACGCGCGAATAACCCTAGCCTCGTTGCGGCGCCCCTAAGCCGCTTGCCGGGCGGCGGGGCCGTCGTGCTATCCTACACGCTCCCGAATAGGGAGCCTGTCGCGAAAGGCGGTCCGGCAGGACCGCCTTTTTCGTATTGGGTGGCGCTAGTGCGATGACGCCGACGCTTGGTTTCCAAGCGCTGGCGTCTGAATCGCCCTAGGAACATACAAATTGGTGGTCCGATTCAGCTGATGGATGGAAACCATCCGTCAGCATCGGACCACGAGGGCAGTTTGGAGCGGACATGCGGGTTTTCCGGCACACCAGCGAAATCCCCGCCGACGCGCGGGGCGCCGTGGCGGCGCTCGGCAATTTCGACGGCGTGCATGCCGGTCATCGCGGCGTCGCGGCGATGGCGCAAGGCGTGGCGCGCACGCTCGGCGCCCCTTGCGCGGTGGTGACGTTCGAGCCGCATCCGCGCTCCGTGTTTCGTCCCGACGACCCGCCGTTTCGCCTGACCCCGTTCCGCGTCAAGCTGCGGCTGCTGGAGGCGCTGGGCGTCGACCTGCTGTTCGTGCTGCACTTTGACGAGGCGCTGCGCAATCGCTCCGCTGAAGCCTTCGTCCGCGACGATCTGGCGCGGGGGCTGGGGGTGCGCCATGTGGTGTGCGGCCACGACTTCGCCTTCGGCCGCGGCCGCGCCGGCAACCCGGTTTTGCTGGAGACGCTGGGAACCGAACTCGGCTTCGGCGTGACCGCCGTGCCGCCCATCACCTTCGACGGCGGGCCGCGCTATTCCTCCACCGCCGTGCGCGCCGCCCTGGCGGAAGGCCGGCCGGAAGACGCCGCGCGGCTGCTGGGCCACCCCTTCGAGATTGAAGGCCGGGTGCAAGGCGGGCGGCGACTGGGCCGCACCATCGGCTTCCCCACCGCCAATGTCGGCTTGGGGGAATATGTCCGGCCGGCGTTCGGCGTCTACGCGGTGGAAGCCGGGCTGGACGAAGGCCCCGCCACCGTCTGGCGGCCCGGCGTCGCCAATCTGGGCGTGCGGCCGACGCTGAACGACGGCATGGAGCCGCGGCTGGAAACCCATATTTTCGACTTCGATCAAGACATTTACGACCGCCATTTGCGGGTGCGGCTGCTGCGCCGCTTGCGGCCGGAAATGCGTTTTGACGGGCTGGCGGCGCTGCAAGCCCAAATCGCCGCCGATTGCAGCGCAGCAAAAGCCGTGTTCAGGGTTGTTGCGCCCGACGGCGCAATCGGGTAATCACCCCTTCGACGGTTCCGCCCCCGGGCGGATCAAAAGGGAACACGGTGCGGCGCGCTTTCCTCAGCGCGCCAAAACCGCGGCTGCCCCCGCAACTGTAAGCGTCGAGCGTTGCGCCAATCACGCCACTGGGAAACTGGGAAGGCGGCGCAAAGCCAGGACACGCGAGCCAGGAGACCTGCCGTCAAAGCGCGTCACGCGACCGTCGGACGGGGACATTCCGGCGGGACGGGTAGATTTCCGTTAATGCGGTGGCGCCGCCCCCTTGCGGGGGGGCGGACAAAAAGGGATGAAACGGCGCCGCTTGCCCCGGCGTTCGCGTCGCCCTTCCGGCCGCTTGCCCCGTGCGCTTAAAACCGCATGAACGGACCCGAACCGATGACGACCCGTGTTTCCCGCCGCTTCGCCGGCCTGCTGCTGTCCGGCGCCGCCTTTTCCCTGCCGGCGTTCCCCGCCATCGCCGAAGACGTCGCCATGCTGACGCCGGAAGTGGTGGTTTCCGCCACCCGGATGGAGACGACGACCGACAAGGTCGGCTCCTCCGTCACCGTGGTGACGGGCGAGGAGATGGAGCGCCGCGGCAAGATATCGCTGATCGACGCCTTGTCCGACGTACCCGGCCTGTCGTTCACCCGCACCGGCGGCGTCGGCGCCACCACCCAAGTCAAGCTGCGCGGCGGCACCTCGGGCCAGACCCAAGTGCTGATCGACGGCGTCCAGCTTAACGACGGCGCCAGCACCGACAATTCGTTCGACTTCGACATGCTGACCACCGCCGGCATCGACCGGGTGGAGATCCTGCGCGGACCGCAAAGCGCGCTCTATGGCGCCGACGCCATGACCGGGGTAATCAACATTGTCACCAAGCGGGGGCGCGGGCCGCTGACCGCCCAGGCGTTGGGCGAAATCGGCAGCTTCAACACCCGGCGCAGCGTGGTTTCGGCGTCGGGCGGCGGCGAGCGCTTCGGCGTCGCGGTCAACGGCTCCTGGGCCAAATCCGACGGCTTTTCCCGCGTCTCCAACACGCCGGAAAAGGACGGCTTCACCCAGCGGTCTTTCGGCGGCTCATTCAACGCCGATCTGACCGAATTCTGGTCGGTGGACGTCGCGGGCGGCGTGTTCGACGGCCGCAGCGAATATGACGACTTCGGCGCCGACGGCTTCAATCAGGCGAAAAAAACCCTGCGCTACGGCAAGCTCGACAACACCGTCACCCTGCTGGACGGGCGGTTTGAAAACGTCTTTTCCCTGTCCACCACCACCACCGACCGTTCATATGACGAGCCGCGCGGTTTCGTGCCGCACACCAACTACGGCTCGACCCGCACCAACATGGAATATCGCGGCAATCTCAAGCTGCGGGTCGAGGACGTGTTGACCGTGGGCGCCGCCCGCGAGCGCGAAAGCGCCACCGTGGTCAGCACCTATGCGAGGCGGCGCAGCACCGACGTCGACCGCACCATCTCCACCAATTCCTTCTACGCCCAATATCTGCTGGCGGCGACCGACGCCTTGCACTTCACTTTTGGCGGGCGCAGCGACGACAACGACGCCTTCGGCAGCGCCAACACCTACCGCGTCGCCGCCGCCTACCGCATCGTCGATACCGGAACGATTCTGCGCGCCAGCTACGGCACCGGGTCGAAGGCTCCGACGCTTTACCAATTGTACGCGCCGATCTACGGCAACCGTAACCTGGAAGTGGAGAAGAGCAAGGGGGCCGACATCGGCGTCGAGCAGGCTTTCCTGTCCGGCAAGCTGACCGGCTCGGCGACCTTGTTCTGGAACCGCTTTGAAAACCTGATTAACTTCGAACGTTCACGCTACGTCAACGTCGGCAAGGCGCGCACCGAAGGCGTCGAACTGGCGGCGCGCTGGGCCGCGTCCGACACGCTGGCCTTCAAGGGCTCCTACACCTACACCATCGCCGAGAATGAAAGCACCGACCGTTGGTTGGCCCGCCGGCCGCGCCACATGGCGGGGTTGACAGCCGAATGGGCGCCGCTGGACGGGTTGAACCTGGGCGCTTCGGTCAAGGCGTACGGCAAGCAGTTGGACAGCACGTCCACCAATCGGGTCAATAACGCCTTCGTCGTCGCCGATTTCGACGCGGCGTACGCGCTGACGCAAAACGTCTCGCTGTTCGGCCGGGTGGAAAACCTGTTCAACGCCGACTATGAAGAAGTGCGCGGCTTCAATACGCCGGGCCGCGCCGCCTTCGCCGGCTTCAAATTGAAGATGTGAGCTCAATCAATGTCCGTCGCCGCTGAAAACATCCACGTCCGACGCGGCGCCGCCGAAGTGCTGCGCGGCGTGTCGGCGGCGGCGGAGACCGGCGCGCTGGTGGGGCTGATCGGCCCCAACGGCTCGGGCAAAAGCACGCTGCTGAACGCCCTGGCCGGACTGCTGCCGGCGGCTCAAGGCCGGGTGACGCTGGACGGCCGGCCCTTGGCCGACTATCCGGCGCAAGAACGCGCCAAGCGCGTCGGCTATATGGAGCAGACGCCCACCGTGCATTGGCCGGTGACGGTGGCGCGGCTGGCGGCCCTGGGGCGCATTCCGCACC
>CALGOL010000461.1 GCA_937960755.1 uncultured Azospirillum sp. | reverse complement strand
GGCGAGCTGGCCGGCGCCGGTCTGGACGTGTTTGAACACGAACCGGCAGTCAGCCCCAAACTGTTGCGGCTGGATAACGTGGTGCTGCTGCCGCACATGGGCTCGGCGACCATCGAAGGCCGCATCGCCATGGGCGAAAAGGTCATCATCAACGTCCGCACTTTCATCGACGGCCACAAGCCCCCCGACCGGGTGCTGGAGACGCTGCTGTAAGGCTGTCGTCTGTAGAATTCCGCGCTATCGTCGTCACCCCGGCGAAGGCCGGGGTCCACCTCATGAGAAACGTTGTCGATAAGGTGGATTCCGGCCTTCGCCGGAATGACGAGGCGTGTTTGAAGTACTATCGCGACATTTCTAAACGCTTATCTTAGCCGCCCTGCCCCGCCGCCAGCGCCGCCAACGCGCCGCCATGCGCAGCCGCCAGCCGCGCAAATTGGCCTGCACCATCAAGGCGCATGGCGTCACCACCAGCGTCAGCACGGTGGCGAAGGCCAGCCCGAAGACGATGGCGGTGGAAATCTGCGTCCACCATTGCGTGGCTGGCGCGTCGAAGGTCACTTCCCGCGTCAACAGGTCAATGTTCATGCCGTAGGCCAGCGGCAGCAGGCCCAACACCGTGTTGAACGCCGTCAGCAGCACCGGCCGCGCCCGCTCCACCGCGGTGCGCAAGATGGCCTCCTCACGAGTCGGCTCGGTGTCGCGGTATTGGTCGTAGGTGTCGATCAGCACGATGTTGTTCTGCACCACCGTGCCGGCCAACGCGATGATGCCCACCCCGGTCATAACGACGCCGAAGGCTTGGCCGGTGGCGATCAGGCCGATGGTGACGCCGATGGTGGACAAAATCACCGCCGTCAGGATGAGGAAGGCGGAATAGAAGCTGTTGAACTGGGTGACGAGAATAATCGCCATGATCGCCAGCGCCGCCAGGAAGGCGCGGGACAGAAACTCCTCGCTTTCCCGTTGCTCCTTGTCTTCGCCTTTATAGGTGGCGACAATCCGCGGATCGAGCGGGTTTTCCGTCAGCCAAGCCCGCATGGCGCGGGCTTTATCGTCGGCCAGCACGCCGGGCGCCACGTCGGCCTTGACCGTCATCACCCGCAAACCGTCCACCCGGTCGATCTGCCCGACCTTGGGCTGAGGCTCGCGGGTGACGAAGTTGGACAAGGGCGTCGAGCCCGTCGCCGTCTCAACCCGCAGTTCGTCCAATTGGTCGATGGAGCGCAACGCGCCGGGAAAACGCACGACGATGTCGATTTCATCGTCGGCGTCGTCGGGGCGATAGTCGGCGACCTTCAAACCATTGGTGACCAGCCGCACCGCGTCGCCCACCGCCGAAACGTCGAGCCCGAATTTGGCGGCCTGGGCGCGATCCACCGACATCCGCCATTCGATGCCGGGCAAGGGCCGGGAATCTTCTATATCCACCAGTCCGCCCAAGCTTTCCAGCCCGCGGCGGACATGGGCGGCGGCGTCCGGCAACAATTCAGGATAGCGTGAGCCCAATTGCAACTGCACCGGCTTGCCGGTGGGCGGGCCGTCTTCCTGCTTGCGGGTTTCAACCACAATGCCGGCGATGTCGGCGGTTTTGGCGCGAATGTCGGCGAGGATTTCGGTGGCGGTGCGCCTTGTCTTCCAGTCGGCGAATTCGACCGTTATCTGGCCGATGACGTCTTCCGGCAGGTCGCGGCCGCCGCCGGGCGGCGGCTTGCCGACGCGGGTGTAAACGCTGTTGAATTCGGTGAAGCGCAAAATGCGGCTCTCCACCTCGCGCACCAGCGCATCTTGTTCGTCGATGGAAAGATTGCCGCGCGCATGCACCAGCGCCATGGCTTGGCTGGGCTCGACGTCGGGGAAGAATTCCACCCCGTTGCCGTGGTTGGCGTACCACCACTGCACGCCGACCAACATCAAAGCCGCCGCCAGCAACACCTTGGCCGGGCGGCGCAGCGCCCAGCGCAGGAAATGGGCGAAGCGGCCGTCGAGCGGAACCCGGCCGTCGTCGGTGGAGAACGCGGAAGCGTTATGCCGGCCGAACATCGCGCCCAGCACGGGTATGAACACCAAAGCCATCAGCAAGGCGGCGCTCAGCGTGGCGAACTGGCTGACCGGCAGATACTTCATGAACTCGCCGACCATGCCGGGCCACAGCAGCAAGGGCGCAAACGCCGCCAATTGGGTGGCGGTGGAGGCGATGATCGGCCACGCCATGCGCCGCGCCGCCAGAATATAGGCGTCGCGCTTGCCCATGCCTTCGGCCATGCGGCGGTCGGCGTATTCAGTGACGACGATGGCGCCGTCGACCACGTTGCCCGCCGACAGGATCAGCCCGAACAAGACGACGATGTTGATGGTGTAGCCCAGGCCCGCCAACACCAGCATGGCGGCGAGGAAGGAGCCCGGCACCGCCACCACCACCAAGGCCGAAGTGCGCAGACCCAAGGTGGCGACGACGATAATCATCACCAACAGCACCGTCACCGCCAGATTGTTCTCCAAATCGCCCAGCATGGTGCGGATGTCATTGGAAAGATCTTGCGTGAACGTCACCTGCACCGACGGCGGATAAAGCGCCTGTTCAGCCGCCACCACGGCGCGCACGCTTTCAATGGTGTCGATGATGTTTTCACCGGCGCGCTTGGAGATTTCCAGCGCGATCGCCGGCTTGCCGTTGACGCGGGCGTAGCTTTCCCGATCCTTGAAGCCGCGGCGCACTTCGGCGACATCGCGAAAGCGCACCACCGCGTCGCCGGACACCTTGACCGGCATGTTCCAAACGTCTTCAACGCTCTCGATCAGCCCCGGCACCTTAATGGCGAAGCGGCCCGACCCGCCGTCAAGATTGCCCGCCGCCACCAGCTTGTTGGAGCGGGCGAAAAGCTGGATCACCTCGTTCGCTTTGACGCCGTAGCTTTCCAGCCGCAAGGGATCGATGACGATCTCCACCAATTCTTCCCGCTCGCCGACGATTTCGGCCTTGAGCACGGCGGGATCGTTTTCAATGCGGCGCTTGAGGTCGCGGGCGAGGTTGAGCAGCGTGCGTTCCGGCGCGTCGCCCGACAGCAGCACCACCAACACCGGGAACAGCGAGAAATTGACTTCCTGCACCACCGGTTCTTCGGCGTCGGCCGGCAGTTCGTTCTTCGCGCGGTCGGTTTTCTCCCGCACGTCGGCCAGCGCCTTGGCGGCGTTGAAGCCGGCGTCGAATTCCAAAATGACGTTGCCGCCGCCCTGGAAGGCGGTGGCGCGCATCTCCTTCACCCCTTCGATGGAGCGCAACTCCTGCTCCAGCGGGCGCAGCAGCAGACGCTCGGCGTCTTCGGGCGAAATCCCCTCGTGCGACACCGAGACGTAAATGATCGGAATGTTGACGTCGGGGTTGGCTTCCTTGGGAATCTCCTTCCAGGCCGTCCAGCCGGCGAACAGGATGAAGACAAGGCAGGCCAGCACGGTGCGGCTGCGGGTGAGCGCCGCGGCGATGAAGCCGCCGTTGTCGGCGCCGGGAACAGCGGTCATGATTAGATGTCGCCTCGGGCCGGCGTTTCCGGCCAAAATTCTTCGTCGAGCAATTGTTCAAACGTCCATGGGCAATCGGCGGGAATGTCGGCGGCCGACAAGCCGTCTTCCGCCAGTCCGGCGACGGCGTCCTTGCGCCCCCCCATCCAAGCGTCGGCAAGCTCCTCGCGCAGCTTGGGCCGCAATGACCCCGTCAGTTTGCGCGCCAACTGCCCCCGCGCCTTCATCACCGTCACCCGCCTATCGGCCCGCGGATCGGAAGCCGGGGAATAGGCCAGCTTCAGCAGATGCTCGATGATCGTTTCCAAATGACTGTAAACCGTATCCAGTTCGTTGCGGCCCAAGCTCTCGATCTCCTCCGCCACATTCTCCCAATCAACTTCTTCGTTAGGGCGCAGTTCCGCCACCCGCCGGATGGCGGCGGCTTGCTGAATGGTCCAGGCGTAGAAATCGCCTTCGTAATCGGCGCTTTGGCGGTCCATGGGCGGGAAACCTCAAAGGAAAGACGCGCAAAACCACAATAGCACGGGCCGGACGGCGGGTCGATCAACCGCCGGTCGGCGGAGCCAAGACCGGAACCTCGACAGTGCGGACGCGCGCCCCCGCCGAGACGAACTCATGCCCCACCACGATCACCCGCGCGCGGTCAGGCAGGCCGGTCACCCAAACCCCGCCGGCGGTCATGCCGAGGATCTCCACCGGGCGAAACGCCGCGACGTCGCCGTCTTCCGCCGTCTTCAAACCCACCGTGCCGTCATCCGCCAGCGACAAGGCCGACGACGGCAGGAAATGGGCGCGGCGCGCCGGCAGCGGCAGGGCGATTTGCGCCGTCAGGCCGCCGGCCCAGCGATGGTCGGCGTTGGCGATCTCCACTTCAACGCGAAAAGTCCGCGTCTCCGGCTCGGCGGTGGAGGCGATGAAGGAAATGCGGGCCGGAACGCCGCCGCCGTCCAGAAAGCGCACCATCGCCGAACCGCCCAGCGCCAAGCCGGGCAAGCTGCGTTCGGCGGCGTAGCCGGTCACCCGCAACGGATCAAGGCTGACCAATGTGACCGCCGGCTTGCCGAGGTCGAGGAAATCCCCCAATTCGGCGTCGCGCTTTTCCACCACGCCGTCAAACGGCGCGCGAATCACCAGATTGGCGATCTCCACTTCGGCGCGGGCGAGCAGCGCCAAGGCGGCGTCGTACTGCGCCTTGGCGGTCGCCAGTTGCACGTCGGTGGCGTGGCCGCGGCGGTTGAGCGACTGCGCCGCTTCAAACTCCAGCCGGCGCTGATCCACCGCGGCGCGGGCCTGCGCCAAACCGGCGGGACGGTCTTCCGGGTCAAAGCGCAGCAGAACCTCGCCGGCTTTCACCCTAGCCCCCTTGGCGACCGGCAGCTCAATCACCCGGCCGCGCAACTCCGCCTTCAGCGCCACGGTGCGCGACGGCTCGGCCCGGCCTTGCAGCACCACCGCTTCCTTACGCTCTACGGCGCTGGAAACCATGACGCGGACTTGCATCGGCTGGGGTTCGGGCGCTGCGGCCGGGGCCGGCGTCGCCGCGCCGGCAGGAGCCGAAGCGCC
>CALGOL010000460.1 GCA_937960755.1 uncultured Azospirillum sp. | reverse complement strand
GCCTCCACCCTCTCCCCAGGGGGGAGAGGGTTATTTTCCTTCACCCGATTGCCCTGCGGATTGGTATGATGCCGGTTCACCGCTAAACTGGTTTACGGGTGAACCGGTCAAGCCCGCGCGGCGCTGAGCGTCGCCGTCTTCGCATAAACTGACCGAAAGGTCATTTTGTCTTGCGAGGCGGCATGACGTTTAGCGATTGGCGCCCGGAACCCACAAGACGTCGGTCGCGCCGTCGTCGTTGAGATGGCGGCTCAGCACGAACAACAGGTCGGACAGCCGGTTGACGTAGCGCAAGGCGGCCTCGTTGACCGGCTCTTCCGCCGCCAGCGCCCACATTTCCCGCTCGGCGCGCCGGGCGATGGTGCGGGCTTGGTGCAGCAGCGCCGCCGCCGGCGAGCCGCCGGGCAGGATGAAGGAGTTCAGCGGCGCCAGCTTTTCATTCAGCAGGTCGATTTCGTTTTCCAGCCGGATCACTTGCGAATCGACGATGCGCAAGGGCGTCCATTTCGGCGGCGGATCGTCCGGCGTCGCGAGATCGGCGCCCAAATCGAACAGGTCGTTTTGAATCCGCGCCAACATGGCGTCGACTTCCGGCCGGTCCTTGGTGTGCAGCCGGGCCAGACCGATCACCGCATTGGCTTCGTCGGTGGTCCCGTAGGCCGCCACCCGCAGGTGGTGTTTCGGCACGCGCCGGCCGTTGGACAGCGAGGTTTCGCCCTTGTCGCCGCCGCGGGTGTAGATCTTGGTCAGCCGCACCATGGCTTTGTTTTCGCCTTTTCGTCAGTCGGATGAGTGGGATACGTTAGCGCGCCAGCAGCGCCAGCGCGAACAAGATCAGCGCCAACCCCTGCAAGCCGACCCGCCATTGCATCAGCCGATTGGATTTGCGCGCGTCGCCGGTCCCGCCGCGGGCCATGAAGAACAGCCCGCCGAACAGCGACGCCAGAACGGCGGCCAATGCCAGGGCCAGCAGCAGGACGAATAGCGTATTCATTTACTGGGATATAACGCGGGAAAGCCGGCTTGACCAGCCCCGCCGCGCGCTTGGTTTACGCGGCCGGTTTAGGATGCGCGGTTTTAACCGCCTGGATGGCGGCGTCGATGGCGGCCAACTCCGAACCGTCGCCCATCCGGGCTTTGAATGCGGCGTCCAACTGATCGCCGAGCGGCGGATACGCCGCGGCGCGGGCGGCGTGGATTTCCGCCAGCTTTTCGGCGTAGGTTTTGGCGCGGATGGTCCAGACGCGACGGACCTTGTCGGCCTCCACTATTACGGCGGGGCCGTCCAGGGTTTCGCCTTCGGCCGGCGCCGGCCGCTGGTCTTCAACGGGCAGCCAGCGCAAGCCCTTTGCGGCGGGAAGGGGAGCGGGCGGCGTGTCGAACGTCTCAAAACGCGCTAATGCGCCGGTGATGTCGAGCAATGCGTATAGCATGTATTTTGTTTCCTTGTCGTTTCGATGCGGCGTCAGACGGCGGTGACGGAGTCGCCTGCGTTGTACATGCGCACCCACGGGAACCACTGGCCGACAAGCCCCGTGGCGGCGACGCCGAGGTCGGCGTTGTTTTTGAAAAACCGGACTTGGCCGGCGGCGGGTTCGATCTGCGCCCGTATCGCGTCGCCGGCGCCGAAGGTGGCGGCGTAGGCGCTTTCAACGCCGTTAACGCTGCGCAATCCATTGACGCCGCGATAGTAAACCAGACCTTCACCCGAACCGGCGAGCGCGGCGGCCGATGTGGCGAGGCCAAAGTCGATATAGCCGCCTGAAGCGTTGACGACGACCGAGTAGTTAAGGGGATCGCCGCCGCCGCCGGCGGTAAAACCGTGCAGTCCGCGCACGCCGCTCCAGCCGGTTGATGTGGCTGCGGCGGTTTTATCCGCATTCGACAACGCGATTGTTGCGGACTTGTCGGCCGGGTTCCATACCAGCAAAAATGGCGGCGCCGTCGCGGCGACTACGCCGAAGCCGGTTAGATGGTTGATGGTCAGCATCAAGCGTCGCTCCCGGCGTTGACGGTGTAGAACAGGCGCGCGCCTAACAGCAGCGCGTCTTGCGCCAGGGTGTCGGCGGCGTCGGCGACGGCGCGATAGACTTGAAAAATGACCAGATCATTTTCCGCCGGGCTTCCCGCCACGGTTATCGCCGCGCTTTCCGCGGTCTGGCAAAGCGCGCCCGCAGAAACGAGCGTGTCGGCGATGGTCTGAGCCGTCCCGAAGGCGGCGTCCAGCCCGTCGCCGTCGCCAGCCGCCACCGCCTGAGATCGGAAGAGCGTCGTGTAGGGAAAGAGTGTAGATCTCGGTGG
>CALGOL010000459.1 GCA_937960755.1 uncultured Azospirillum sp. | reverse complement strand
CGGCGGGCGCCGCCTTGCTGTCCGGGCTCGCCAACGCCCGCGGGCCGGTGATCTTGGTGTCGAATGAGGTGGGCTTGGGCATCGTCCCCGACAACCCGCTGGCCCGCGCCTTTCGCGACCACGCCGGCAGGCTGCACCAAAGCGTGGCGGCGGCGGCGTCTTGCGTGGTTTTCATCGCCGCAGGTCTGCCGCTGACGCTGAAAGGCGATCCCGGCGATTGGTGAGAAGCCGCGGATTGCGCGCCGCCGCCTAACGCCCGGCTTTCCTCCCGCCGCAATGATTTGCTAGACATGTCGTCAGACCTAACGGCTTGCAAAGGCGGGCGCCGCGCGATGACCCATTCCCTCGACCTGCTTTCCGATTTGATCCGGCGCGCCAAAGCCGCCGGGGCCGACGCCGCCGACGCGGTGGCGTACGAATCCGCCTCGGTCTCGGTGACCCGCCGTTTCGGCAAAACCGAAAAGCTGGAGCGTTCGGAATCCGCCGATCTCGGCTTGCGGGTCTTCGTCGGCAAAGGCCAAGCCATCGTGTCGTCCACCGACCGGGCGGATGAGACCCTGGCGCAACTGGCCGAACGCGCCGTCGCCATGGCGCGGCTGTCGCCGGAAGACCCCTACGCCGGCATCGCCGATCCTGACCAGATCGTACGCGAATGGTCCGACATGGACGTCTGCGATCCGGTTGAACCCGCCGTGGAAGCGCTGATCGAGGACGCCAATACGGCCGAAGCGGCGGCGCTGGCGGTGGCCGGCGTCACCAATTCCGAAGGCGGCGACGCCTCGTGGAGCCGCTCCGACATCTGGCTCGCCGCCTCCAATGGTTTTTCCGGCGGCTATGCGGTGTCGCGCCGCTCGATCTCGGCGTCCGTGCTGGCCGGCGAAGGGTTGGGCATGGAGCGCGATTACGACTACGACTCCAAGGTCTACGGCGAGGATTTGCGCGCCGCCGCCGACATCGGCGCCGAGGCCGGCCGCCGCGCCGTGCGCCGGCTCAACCCGCGCAAGGTGAAAAGCTGTCAGGTTCCGGTGGTGTTCGACCCGCGCCAATCGCGCGCCCTGCTCAGCAATCTGATTTCCGCCATCAGCGGTCCCAGCGTCGCCCGCGGCACCAGCTTTTTGAAAGACAAGCTGGGACAGCGGATTTTCCCGGAAAGCGTCAACGTCATCGACGATCCGTTCGTGCGCCGCGGCCTGCGCTCGCGCCCGTTCGATTCGGAAGGTCTGGCGGTCAGCCGCCGCGCGCTGATCGAGAACGGCGTTCTGACCACCTGGCTGCTGGATTTGCGCTCGGCGCGCCAATTGGGACTGAACAGCACCGGCCACGCCGCCCGCGGCGCTTCCGGTCCGCCCGGTCCCGCCCCCGCCAATGTCTGGATGGAGCCGGGCAAGGTCAGCGTCAAGGATCTGATCGCCGACATCCGCGAAGGTTTTTACGTGGTTGAAACCATGGGCATGGGGGTGAACGGCGTCACCGGCGATTATTCCAAGGGCGCCGCGGGCTATTGGATCGAAAACGGCGAAATCGCCTATCCGGTCAGCGAAATCACCATCGCCTCCAACCTCAACGACATGATGCTGAACTTGACCGCCGCCGACGACCTTGAAATGCGCTATGGCGTTGACGCGCCGACCCTGCGCATCGAAGGCATGACGGTGGCGGGAAGCTGAGACCGGCCGGCCATCATGTTTCCCCTTTCGCCGCGCGCGGCGATCGTCTTTCTGCACGACTTGGCGATGACCGGCGCGGCGCTGGTCGCCGCCTTGTATCTGCGGGTCGGCCCCGACGCCTTCGTCGCCTATCAGAGCCAATTGCAGGTCGGCGCGCCGCTGCTGGTGGCGGTGGCGGCGCCGGTTTATCTCTGGCTGGGGCTTTATCGCGGCATCTGGCGCTACGCCTCCATCCCCGACCTTGTGCAGTTGGTGCGGGCGGTGTCGGTGGCGGTGCTGGTGTTCGTGTTGGCGCTGTTTTGGTTGACCCGGCTGGACGACTGGCCGCGCTCCATGCCGCTGATTTTATGGCTGGTCGCCTTGATTATGCTGGGGGCGCCGCGCTTCGCCTATCGGCTTTACAAGGACCGCCGCTTCGCCTTGCAAGAGGTCGGCGGCGGGGCCAAGGCGATTCCGGTGCTGGTGCTGGGGGCGAATGACGCGGCCGAAGTGTTCATCCGCTCGCTGGGCGGCGGCGGCGCGTCGCTCTACCGCATCGTCGGGCTGGTGGACGACAAGGGCCGGCGCACCGGCCACGCCATCCGCGGCGTGCCGGTGTTGGGCGGGCCGGACGATTTGACCCGCATCGAGATCG
>CALGOL010000458.1 GCA_937960755.1 uncultured Azospirillum sp. | reverse complement strand
GGTGACGGGAGTTCAGACGTGTGCTCTTCCGATCTCCTTCGCGCGCCAGCTCACGTCGGGCGTCGCGATCCACACCGGGCGCGGCTGGGGTTTGACCCGCACCGACGGCGCGACCCAGATCCGCGACTTCACGCGCGCGTTCACAAGACAAGCGCCGCGAGGTTTCCCCCTCACCCCGACCCTCTCCCCTGGGGGGAGAGGGAGGAAGGCCGCCCCCCAACAAAGAACAAGAGGATCACACGCCATGGCCGCCTACGCCGCCCCCTTGCGCGAGATGCGCTTCGTTTATCAAGAACTGTTCGACTTCGACGCCGTCCAAGCCCTGCCGGGGCTGGAGGAGGTCTCCGCCGATCTGGTGGACACCGTGCTGGAGGAGGCCGCCAAGATCTGCCAGGAGGTGTTGCACCCCTTGAACCGCTCCGGCGACGAAGAGGGCTGCCATTTTGAAAACGGCGTGGTGCGCACGCCGGCCGGCTTCAAGGAAGCCTATAAGCTGTTCGCCGAGGGCGGCTGGACCTCGCTGAACTGCGATCCCGAGTACGGCGGGCAGGGCATGCCCAAGCTGGTGAATTCTCTGGTCGAGGAGATGATCTGCTCGGCTAATCTGAGCTTTGGCATGTATCCCGGCCTGACCCACGGCGCCTACACCGCGCTGCACGGCTACGCCTCGGATGAGCTGAAGGCGCTGTACCTGCCGAAAATGGTGTCGGGCGAATGGACCGGCGCGATGTGCCTGACCGAGCCGCACTGCGGCACCGATCTCGGCCTGCTGCGCACCAAGGCGATCCCGCAGGCCGACGGCTCCTACAAGGTCACCGGCACCAAGATCTTCATTTCGGCCGGTGAACACGACATGGCCGACAACATCATCCATCTGGTGTTGGCCCGCCTGCCCGACGCGCCCAAGGGCGTCAAGGGCATCTCGCTGTTCCTGGTGCCGAAATTCCTGCCCGACGCCGATGGAAACGCCGGCCCGCGCAACGGCGTGGCTTGCGGCGCCATTGAGCACAAGATGGGCATCAAGGCGTCCGCCACCTGCGTGATGAACTTCGACGACGCGACCGGCTGGCTGGTGGGCGAGCCCAACAAGGGCATGCGCGCCATGTTCGCCATGATGAACGAAGAGCGCATCGCGGTGGGCATGCAGGGTCTAGGGCTGGCCGAAGCCTCTTACCAGGGTGCGGTGACCTATGCCCGCGAGCGCTTGCAGGGCCGCAGCCTGACCGGGACCAAGCGCCCCGACCTCGCCGCCGACCCGTTGCTGGTGCATCCCGACGTGCGCCGCATGCTGTTGACCCAGCGGGCGCTGAACGAAGGCGGCCGGGCGCTGGCCGCTTGGGTCAGCCGCGAGCACGATATGGCGACCTATCACCCCGACCCGGCCAAGCGCCAGGAGGCGGAGGATTTCGTCGCGCTGATGACGCCGATCGTCAAGGCGTTCCTCACCGACAACGGCTTCGAGGCGACCAATCTCGGCGTTCAAGTGTTCGGCGGTCACGGCTACATCCGCGAACACGGCATGGAGCAGTACGTTCGCGACGCCCGCATTGCGCAGATTTACGAAGGCGCCAACGGCGTGCAGGCGCTGGATCTGGTGGGCCGCAAACTTCCCGCCCATATGGGCCGCTACTTGCGCCGCTTCTTCCATCCGGTGTTCGAATTCATCGAAACTCGGCAGGAAGATGAAAGCTTGGCGGAATTCGTCGGCCCGCTGGCCAAAGCCTTCGGCCGCTTGCAGCAGGCCACCGCCTTGGTGGCGCGCAAGGGCATGTCCAACCCCGACGAAGCCGGCGCCGCGTCGGTGGAATACCTGCACCTGTTCGGCTATGTCGCCTTCGCCTATCTGTGGGCGCGGTCGGCGGAAATCGCGCTGAAGAAGGCGGACGCCGACGAGACCGGCTTTTACAAGGCCAAGCTGGCGACGGCGCGGTTCTTCATGGCCCGCATCCTGCCGCGCACCAGTGCGTTGTTTGCGGCTTTGAGCGCCGGCAACGAAACCCTGGCGGCGTTCGACGACGCGGCGTTTTAAGGGCGCGCGTCTTGCTCCCTCTCCCCCCTGGGGAGAGGGTCGGGGTGAGGGGGGCGTTCCCGGCGCTTCGCTAAAGCGCTCACCCCCGCCCCCTCACCCGGCGACTTTCGTCGCCGACCTCTCCCCAGGGGGGAGAGGTTATCGATCCCGACGGCGAGCCATCCCGATGAACCTTCTCTTGCGTCTGTTTTGGGTGTTGCTGACCTCGGCGTTGGGGCGGCGGCGCGACTTCATGGCGTCGTCGGAACTGCGTTTGCGGGTGCTGCCCAACGACATCGACCTTAACTTCCATATGACCAACGCGCGCTATTTCAGCGTGATGGACTTGGGCCGGGTCGATCTGCTGGTCAGGAGCGGTCTGGCGCGGGAAATGATGCGGCGGCGCTGGCAAGCGGTGCTCGGCGCCTCCACCATCCGCTTCCGCCGCCCGCTCGCCCCTTTCCAAGCCTATGTGCTGCGCAGCCGCGTGCTGTGCTGGGACGAGCGCTGGCTCTATCTCGAACAGCGCATCGAAACCAATTCCGGCGAGATGGCCGCCAGCGCCGTGGTGCAAGGGGCGTTCATCCACAAAGGCGCGATCATCCCGCCGGCCGAGATTTTGGCGACTTTGGGCGAAACCAGAGACTCGCCGCCGCCGCCCGAACACGTCGCCGCGTGGCGACCCCAATATCTGTAAAACAGTATCTGTTAATCAAAACAACCAATTATAGGGAGCAACACGCCATGGCCGACAACCGTTCGCTGGCGGGCAAGACGCTGTTCATCACCGGGGCAAGCCGCGGCATCGGCCTCGCCATCGCGTTGCGGGCGGCCAGAGACGGCGCCAACGTCGCCGTCGTCGCCAAGACCAGCGACCCAAACCCTAAGCTGCCCGGCACCATCCATTCCGCCGCGGCGGAGATTGAAGCGGCCGGCGGCAAGGCTTTGGCGCTGATGTGCGACATCCGCGATGAAAACCAGTTGGCGGAAGCCGCCGCCAAAACGGCCGAATGCTTCGGCGGCATCGACATTTTGGTCAACAACGCCAGCGCCATCAATCTCACCGGCACGCTGCAAACCCCGATGAAGCGCTTCGATCTGATGATGGGGGTCAACGGCCGCGGGACGTTCGCCGCCAGCCAAGCCTGCTTGCCCCACCTGCTGAAGGCCGAAAATCCGCATATCCTGACCATGTCGCCGCCCCTGTCGATGACGGCGAAATGGTTCAAGGACCACACCGCCTACACCATGGCGAAATACGCCATGTCGATGTGCGTTTTGGGCATGAGCGCCGAGTTTGAAGGCCGGGTGGCGGTCAACGCGCTGTGGCCGCGCACGGTGATCGCCACCGCCGCCCTGGCGATGCTGGGCGGCGCGGTGAAGCCGGATTATTGCCGCAAGCCCGACATCGTCGCCGACGCCGCTCATGCGGTGCTGACCCGCGACGCCAAGACCTGCACCGGCAATTTCTTCATTGACGACGAGGTGTTGCAGGCCGAAGGGATCAGCCAGTTTGATTCATACGCCGTGGCGCCGGGCAATCCGCTGCTGCCCGATATCTTCCTGGATTAGTGTCGGTCGTCGCAAAGAACCGCCGCGGGCGTCACATTTTGTTGCTAACGCTTAAGTAAGCCAGCCGCTTCGCTTCCCGCCGCGCTTGCTTTACCGAGTCGAGGACCAAGCCGCAAACGAGCGCCAGCATCGCCGCCACCATCATCGAGGCGCATAGCACCGCGGTCGGCAGCCGCGGCACCAGACCGGTCTCGATCCAGGTGATCCACAAAGGCGTCGCAAGCCCGGCGGCGGCGACAAACAACAGGCCGGCGATGGCGGAAAACAGCGGCAGCGGCCGTTCGTGCTGGACCAACGTAATGATCGTGCGGAGTATCCGCCAGCCGTCGCGCAGCGTGCGCAGCTTGCTGGCGGAGCCTTCCGGACGTTCGGCGTAGGGGGTGCGCACGTCGGCCATCGGTAGACCCAAAGCCAGCGCGTGCACCGTCAATTCCGTTTCGATTTCGAAGCCGGTGGACAGCGCGGGGAAGCTTTTGACGAAGCGGCGCGACATGACCCGGTAGCCTGACAGCATGTCGCCGGTTCGGCAGCCGAACACCGTGGTGACCAATCCAGTCAATAAACGGTTGCCAAAACGGTGTCCGGGGCGATAGGCGGCCTGAGCGATGTCCTCGCGCCGCCCCGTCACCATGTCAAGGCGGTCGGCGCGCAACAAGTCGATCATCGTCGGCGCGCTCGCGGCATGATAAGTGGCGTCGCCGTCCACCAGCACGAAAACATCGGCGTCGACATCGGCGAACATGCGGCGCACCACGCTGCCTTTGCCCTGCTGCGGTTCGCGCCTGACGATTGCGCCGGCGTCCGCCGCCACGGTCGTCGTATGATCGGTGGAATTGTTATCGTAAACATAAATCGCCGCATTCGGCAGAGCGGCGCGAAAGTCCTGGATAACCGTCGCCACAGCCAGCGCTTCGTTATGGCAGGGAATCAACACCGCGACGCACGGCATGGCCGGCTGGCCGCTTATCCCGGACGCCGGCTCATTGGACACCGTCATGCTCCACCTTTCTGGCGATCACCTTGCTTTAGCCTTAATCGCTGAAAGGATGGTTGTCGACGTTATCTTCGCCTGTATATGCTGCGCGCCGTTTTAGATGTGTACCGGAGAGTTGGCGCGATGGCGGTGTTTCCTGAATTCGCCTTCGTCGCCGAATGTGCGGCGGCGCTTGCGGTGGCGGCGGCGTTGATTGGGTTGGGCGGGCTGCTTACCGGGGCGCTGGCGTCGGGCGGCGTCGCGGCGCAAATCAGCGGGCCGGTGCGGCCGTTCTTTGATTTCGCCGCCGGCTGGGCCGGGG
>CALGOL010000457.1 GCA_937960755.1 uncultured Azospirillum sp. | reverse complement strand
CCGGCCGCCTGCGGCGGCGGCGCCGGCTCGTCGCCGACCTTGCCGAGATGACAGCAGTTGAGAAACACCAAATCCGGCGCAATCGGCAGCAACCGCGCCAGATTGTCGGCGTTCAGCACCACGCCGCCGCCCAGCAAGACTCCGGAGCGCTGCGGGGCGTTAGCGTCGACCTCGCCATGCGCGGCGATGTGAACCACCGTCCAGTGCTGGCAACACAGCGCCATCATGACGTCGAAGGCCGACACGTCCTTGACCAGCGTCGTCACCTCAAAGCCGTTGGCTTTCAAAATCCCTTCAACCGCATACGCTTCGGCGACGGCGCCGGGCAAGGGAACGCGGGGGCGGGTCGGACCGCCCCAAGGATCGCCGATCACCAACGCGCGCTTGGTTCCCGCCGACGCCGTCAAAGACCGGCGAACCGACGAGCGGATCATCTGCCGGATCATTGGCGCCCGAACCGCCAGCGGCTTGCGTGTTTCACCGCCGGTCGCGCACGCGCCGTCGTTGCTCCACGGGCGGCGGTCGTCCAGCAACTCCCACGGATAATGCGCGCTGGCGCGGTCGAGGGTCAGCCGCAGCGGCCGGTCCGCGTGACTGACGTCCTTCAACTCGGCGGGAAGCAGCAATTCAAACAGCGCCCGACCTGGCGTGCAACCGCCGGCCCGTCCGCGCCACGCAATTGCTTCTTTAATAAACTGGTCGACCAAGGCGCGCTGCGCCGGCATCAGCGCCCCGGCGGCGCGCGCCGCGCCAGTGGCGGCGACAAAGTTCAACCAGCGCTCGTCATCGCGCTTCTCCTCGGTGATGGTCATCGGCTGCCACCACGTCCGATCCTCTTCATCGGTGGCGCGGCGCCGACCGCCTTCCCCGGTGCGCACCAGACCATCCAGTTCAAACGTCCGCCGCTTGCCGCCGCCAGCCGTATCATCGATGGCGATCCGCGCTTCACGCCAGATTTGATGCGCCCTGCTCTCGTACAGTTCGATGATTTCGACGTTGTCGAAGCGCACGCCGCTGACCGCATCATTGACGCGGCTCAAGGCGCGCAGCAACGCGCCGACGCAATCCGCCGCCGACAAGCCGCCAAGGCCGGAGCCGATCAGCAACGTGCTGATATTCAGCTTTATTTCTTCGCGGTTCGGCCCATCGGATTTAACCGCGGCGTAGCGCAGCAAGCCGCGGGTCAGCGCGAATTGCAAATCCCCCACCGTCAGGGCGCCGACTTCACCCAAGCCGACGACGACGGCGCCGGTGGACGGCTCCCCTTCGATAATGACTTCGGCGGTGCCGATGTCGCCGGGGTAGAGACCAAGATCGCGCCAGCGGCTCAACCGTCCGCCCAGTTTATGATCCAGGTGCTTTTCCGCCCCGGCCAAGGTGTCGCCGCGATAATGACCGACCAACAACGGATAGCGGGCGAAGCCTAAATTGCCGTGCGTCACCGTAATGCGAATAGGCGAGCTGCCGCGCTGCGCCGTCTTGCCCCCGCCGGTGCGGCCGCCCATCGCCGCAGCCGGCTCAAACTGCTGGTCTGGGATGGCACCGGCGTCTGGCTGTCG
>CALGOL010000456.1 GCA_937960755.1 uncultured Azospirillum sp. | reverse complement strand
GGGCGTAATAGGTCGCGACGCCGATGGGGGCGCCGGTGCGCCACAGCACCCGGCCGTCGCCCCGCTGCGTGCGCCGAACCACAAGCTTGCCGCCGTCCATCTCGACGCCGTCAATCGTCGGCGCCTGACCCGCGATGTAAGTCATCAGCGCCGCGTCGTAAGCGGCGCCGACAAGACGCTGGCGGAACGCCTTGGCGCGCTGCAACATATCGCCGTCAAGCTGCGGCCCGGCGCGCCCGGCGGCTTTAAACAGATCGCGCCACAGCGCATGCGAAAAATAGTCGTCCCCGTCGCCGTCCGGTAAAAGATCCAGCACGCCGGGAAATTTGGCGATGATGTCGAGGTGTTTTTCCTGGCTCGCCGTCATATCGAGCATCGCCAGCATTTTCGCCGTGCGTTCCTCGCCCAGCAGCAGCATGGGAATGTCGTACGAGCCGCGATTGGGCGTTCCCAGCATCACCAGCCGGCAGCCCGGCCGCGCCGCCATTTTCGCACCCAGGTTGCTGCTTCCCGCCAAAGCGGCGCGCGCCAGCAGACCGCCCATGGAGTGCGCGACGATCCGCACCGGCTGCTTGGTTTCCTCCAGCGCCTTAGCGATATCGGCTTCCAGCCGCGCCGCCTCTTTTTCAATCGGCGCCCGCCAATCGTAAGGAAAAGGAATGACCTTATGGGTCGCGCTCAAGCGCTCAACCAATTCTTCGTAATAGTCCGCCGGCAAACCGGTGGGCGCGACCACGGGCCGGCCGTCGCCGGCTTCGCCGTAACGCAAGCTCTTGAAGCCGCCGAACGCCAGTTTTAAAAGGTTGATCCAAACTTCTTCGCCGTTGACTGATAACAGACTGCCCATAATGCCGGGCACGACAAAGACCACCGGCCGTTCGCCGTCGCGCTGTCCCCGCGGCGTCGCCGTTATGGCGCGCAGCGCGCCGTCCGGGATTTCGTCAAAACCGGCGTCGTCGCCGGCCAGCGCGGCGCGGATCTTCTCCGCCGTGCGTTGATTGTTAAAATAATTGAAATGATTTACCTGCGATCCGTAATCAAAAAACGTCCGCGCCGTTCGCGCACGCGGCGCCCCGCCGTCCATAGCCCCAAGATTAACGACGAAATCATGCTCTTCCCTAAAGAAGCGGTCGGCGACAAATTCCGCCATCCGCTTCAGCACGCCGTCGGCGCCTTCCACGTCGCCTTTGACGACCCTTAGATCGCCTTGAAGCTTCGCCTGCCGATTATTGATAATTTTTTGAAAAGCCGAATCGGGAATCATCGCTTCCAGCCCCGGCAAGGCCCGCGGATTGGTCCGTTCGCGCGCCACCGCCAGGGCGAAAGCGGCGACCAGGTCGCGCAGACCGCCCAGGCCCAGCGGCAACGGAATTAATCCCAGCAGATTCGCCATCACGGAAAGCCACACATCAAGCTTTTCGCCCGCCAGCGTCGTGCCGCGCGCCGGGCAAGCGACGCGAACAAAGCGCTCGACCCGCGGCCGCTTTTCGCTCAACAACTCCGACAGTCGGTGCAACCCATTGATTTGATCGGGAAACAACGCTTCTTCCGCCGGTGAGAACGGCGCGTCCCAGCCCACCGGCCCGCCGCCCCGACACAGCAGTTCGCCGACCAAACCGCCGCGGCTGTGGCTGACGACATGCAGAACGGCGTTATTCGGCAACGCCTCCAACGCCTGGATGGCGTTCTGGATCGGGCTTTCGCTCAGCGTCCAGTGCTCCAAGCCATAAACATGATCGCCGTAGGCGTCGCGCAGCGCCTGCCAGATTTCCTTATGCTTGACGTCGGCCAAGCCGCCGAAGCTTCCCAGCGTCG
>CALGOL010000455.1 GCA_937960755.1 uncultured Azospirillum sp. | reverse complement strand
ACGAGATTACAAGGTGACTGGAGTTCAGACGTGTGCTCTTCCGATCTACGCCGCCGAGCCGCCGGAATCCGCCCCGACCGCCAGATCGCGGTAAAAGCCGACGCGCATGCCGGCGGCTTTGGCGCGGGCGGCGGCCTCGGCCAACTGCCGGTCGGCTTCAAATTGCAGCCATTGGAAAAAATTCACCCGGCCGGATTGGGCTTCGGCGAAGGCGGCGACCTCCGGCGATTCGGCGTCGCGGTAGGCTTCCGGCCAGTCGCGCCAGCTCCACGGCCCGCGGCCCTGATCGAAGAAATGTTCATGCAGCGTGTCGAACAGCGCGTGTCGGCGCAAATCCTCGCCCCATTCGGCGCAGAAGGCGGCGTAGGCTTGGGCGCGCGGGCCGGGCGTCGGGGCGTACGCCGCCAGCTCGGTGAAATGGGCGTGCAAAGCCGCCAGCACCGGCAGTTTAAGCGCTGCGACCGCAACGTAATCCACCTGATCGCCGTCGCGCGCCGCCGCCAGCCGCCGCAAGAAGCCCGGTTGGGCGACGATTTGCTGGGCGGCGACGCAGTCGGCGTATTCCGGGACCGCCGTCACGTCGATGTATAACGGGTTGAGGAAGACGCGGTTGGATGGCGAATAGGGGCTGCAATGGCCGGGATCGGCGGGAAACAGCGCGTGCAGCGGGTTGAGCCCCAGCATGTCGGCGCCCAGTTCCGCGGCGATTTCCGCCAATTGGCCTAAGGCGGTGAAGTCGCCGACGCCCCAATCGGCGTCGCTGCGCAGGCTGTAAAGCTGCGCCGACAGACCCCAGGCGCGCCCACCGTCGCCCAAGACTTCGTCCGGCGTCAGGCAGCGTTCCGGGGCGACGATGAGCGCCGCCTCCTCCACCACGCCCAGCGCGTCGGCGCCCACCGACAGGCGGTGGTAACCGGCGGGCAGGGTGAAATCGAGCACCAGTTCGCGGCGCACGAACGCGGCGCCGTCAATGGTCTCAATCCCGGTCAACGGCAAAAGGACCGCCGGGCCGCTTTCAAAACGGTCGGTCCCGTCCTCCAGCCACAAGGTCCACATCACCTCGCCGCCGGTCCCCTTGGGCAGATGGACAGGAACCCGCAGCGGCTGGCCGACCGTCGCGGCGAGGACGGGGGGAATCAGCCGACCCCATTCGCGGCGCAGAAGTTCCGTCAACGACTGCGCCGCCTGTTCGTCCGTGCGCGCCGGAAAACCCATGGCGGCGCTTAGCCGGGCGGCGCTGGCCGCCGAGGTGTCGCAGCGCCCGCCCCAGATGTCGCAGTACGACGGCTCAATCCCCAGCGCTTGGGCGAGACGGTCAAGGGCGTCGGGCTGGCTGGCGCTCATGAAGCTTCCTTTTTTGCGGCCAGGCGTCTCGGCGGACGCCTGCGCTCTTATTAGCGCTTTGCGGCGCTTTCGCCGATGGTGTTTTTTGCGGGTGCGGCGGAAAAACCATCACCGCTTGAAGGCTAAAGCGCCAAAGCCGCGCCGTTCAGCGCCGCCGCCGCCGCCGCCGTATAGCCGCCGGCTTGGTCATGCAACGCCAACCCGGCCGCCAGTCGGGCCGGCGTCTTGACGCCCTTGGCAGCCTGCACAATGACCCGCTTGGCGTCTTGGCCGGCCCGCGGCCAGAGCGGGAAGGTGACGACGCCGCCGAAGCCGCCCGCCAGCGCCGCCAGTATTTCATCCAGCCGGTCGGCGCGGTGTATCAGCGTCAAAACCCCCTTCGATCGCAGCCGGGCGCGGGCGAAAGCGATCCAGTCGGCAAGGCGGGCGTCGCCTTCGACATTCGCCGCCGCCTTCCATGGATCGGGGGGCGGGGTGGCGCGATCCGCCGCTAAATAGGGCGGATTCATCATGACGTGATCGAAGGCTTGCGCCGCCAGTTCGGCGGGCGGGGCGAGCAGACAACCCGCCAGCACCGCGACCCGTTCGGCGACGGCGTTGAGCGCGACGTTTTCCCGCGCTAACGCCGCGGCTTGCGGCAGTTTCTCCAGCCCGGTCAGCCGCAGGTCGGGCCGGCGAACGGCGAGGCAGAGCAGGGCGGCCCCGGTTCCACAGCCGACTTCCAGCACAGCGGC
>CALGOL010000454.1 GCA_937960755.1 uncultured Azospirillum sp. | reverse complement strand
CGCAGCGCCCCCAGACCGGCGCCGCGCACGCGCCACACGCCGGCGCCGTCTTTTTCCGCTTCGGCGCCCAACGCCCGCATGGCGGCGGCGGTGTGCAGCACGTCCTCGCCTTCCAGCAGGCCATGCACCACGGTTTCGCCAGTCGCAATCGCCCCGAACATCAGCGCGCGGTGGGAAATCGACTTGTCGCCCGGAACGCGGCAGGTTCCCGAAAGGGCGGCGACGGCGGCGGACTGCATCGGCTGCGGCATGACGAAATATTCCCCAACAACGGTTATGGGCGGGCTTGGTAGCACGGCTGAAGGCGCAACGCTACGCCGCGATGCCTTTTCCTTTTGACAAGGCGCCCAAAGCCGTGGCAAAGGCCGCAATTCAATGATCCCGCACGCGGTTTCTAAAGCCCCGGGTGCGGATGCCAGGAATTCACGGAGGATATGGCGTGGCGAAACCGGAATGGGGCGTCAAGCGCATCTGCCCGAACTGCGGCGCGCGTTATTATGACATGCGAAAGGACCCGCCGGTGTGTCCCACCTGCGGCACCCAGTTCGACCCCGAAGCACTGCTGAAGTCGCGGCGCGCTCGCCCGGCGCCGGCGGACGACGTAAAGAAAGCGGCGCCGGCGCCGCGCGGGAGCGTTGACGATGTTGAAATCGTTGACGAAGCGGCGGAGCTGGAGGACGTGGTGGAAGACGCGGTCGACGACGACGGTCTTGAAGAAGCGGTCGACGCTGGCGACGATGACGACGTGTTGATCGAAGACACCTCGGAACTCGGCGAAGACGACATGGATGAAGTGGTCGATCTGGAAACGTCGGACGACGACGACCGCTGAGCATCCGGCGCGCGCGTCCTCGGATAGGACGGGGCCGGGTTAGGGCGGCGGATAAAATCGGTTGGCGACGCATTTTTCTCTTGCAAGCCGACCGAACGCCGCGTAAAACCCCGCTCCACCGAGGCCGGCGGCGACGCCGGAACCCAGAGATTAGAAACGCAAGTTTCGGGGCCATAGCTCAGCTGGGAGAGCGCTACAATGGCATTGTAGAGGTCAGGAGTTCGATCCTCCTTGGCTCCACCAATATGAAAAGGGCTTAGCGAGCAATCGCTAAGCCCTTTTTAGTTCGCGCGCGACAGAGGGAAGGGGTGGAGATGAGCAAGGCGTTCACCCGTGAAAACGACGCGGCCGACGACGACGACGCGGACGCCGGCGCTCCGCCGATCCCCAAAGGCGCCAAGAACTACATCACCCCCGCCGGCTGGAAGCGCATGCAGGACGAATTGCGCTGGCTGCTGCGGGAAGAACGCCCGCGGGTGACGGAAGTGGTGTCGTGGGCCGCCGGCAACGGCGACCGCTCGGAAAACGGCGACTACATCTATGGCAAGAAGCGGCTGCGGGAGATCGACCGCCGTATCCGTTTTCTCAACAAACGCTTGGAAATCGCCGAAATCGTCGACCCGTCCCGCCAGCCCAATCGCCATAAGGTGTTTTTCGGCGCCACCGTGATTTACGCCCGCGAAGATGGGACAGAAAAGACCGTCACCATCATGGGCGTCGACGAAGCGGTGCTGGAGCAGGGGCAAATAAGCTGGGTGTCGCCGGTCGCCCGCGCGCTGCTGAAGGCGGAGGTGGGCGATCTGGTCCGCCTGCGCACCCCGGCGGGCGACGAGGAGCTGGAGGTGCTGGCGATTTCTTACCCGCCGGCAGCCCCCACAGAGCCCGGCGCGCCGGGCTGAAGCCCGCGCAAACGCTGGGCGGCGGCG
>CALGOL010000453.1 GCA_937960755.1 uncultured Azospirillum sp. | reverse complement strand
CGTCCTAAAGGCCCGGCTGATCGCCGGTTGTTGGGCGGGGAAAACCCCCCATGAAATGACATGCCGGATTTGAGCGGGCGTGTAAAGGGCTGTAAAGCATATTGGTCGGACCAATTGCGCCGTGGCCGTAAGGAAGGCGGCCGGCTATGCGTCCAAAGCACGAGACGGAAAAAGCGAAATTGCGACGCGGCGCCGGCCGGTCAATCCAGCATGGGATGGCCGGTTTCGATGCGCATCAAGGCCGCCAGCAACGGCGCGCCGGCGTCGCGGCGCACGAAATTGGAGGCGCGCTCGGCGGCGTTGAGCGCCGCCTGAAAGGCCGACCGCCAGCCTTCGTCGCGATAAAGCGCCCGCTCGGCTTTGGCGCGCTGCGCCATCAGCACCGGCCGTTTGCCGCCGGCGCCGTTGGTCAATTTGGCGAGGCGCGCAAAGGTGGATTCGGCGGTCGGGCGGTCCTTGCGGTCCATCGCGGCGGCCACAAGTTCCGCCAAGCTTTCGCCGCGCAGGTCGGGGTCGGGGGTTTGCTCGGCGTAGGCCAGGGTCAGCGCGGTTTCGCCGCGCCGCGCCAGTCGGCCGAGCACCGCCGGAACGGTCCAGGGGTTTTCCTCCTGCACCGCGCGCAGCAGGTTAAGCGCCAGATTGGCGTCGCCGATTTCCGCCGCCGCCACCGCCAGTTCGGGCGGACAGCAGTCTTCTCGCTTGTTGCGGAAGTCGCCGATGTGTTGCGCCATGGTCTTATTGAGCAAAGCCGCGGCTTCGGCGCCGCGGCCGGCGCGGTTCAGCGCTTGAATGACAAGGCCGTATTCCCAGACGCATTGCTGCGCTTCGGCGAAGACGCGGGCCTCTTCGGCGGTGGATTTCGCCAGCGCGTCGTCGCCGCGCCACTTGGCCGCCTTGCCGATGTCGGAAAGATTATAGATGCGGGTCGAGCAATCGGAAATCGCTCGGGTGATCGCCAGGGCTTGCGCCGATTCGCCGATCATCGACAGGGCGCGGGCGACGAACAGGTCTTGGCCGGCGGAATCGGCGGCGACGCCGCGGCGCACGGCGGCGACGAACGGCGCTATGATTTCTTTGGCTTTTTCCGCTTGCCCCAGGGTGTGGTAGCTCACCGCCAGCGACAGCCAGTCCCAACGGGCGTTGACCACCGGCGTCTCCGCCGGCGGCAGCATTTCAGAGATGCGGTGCAGGAAGCATAACGAGCTGAGCGGCGCTTCGCACACCAGCGCGTCGACCCGGCCGCGGAATTCGTAATAATCGAAATCGCCGACGAACTGATTGGTCATCAACTGCACCGCCAGGGTGCTGTCGGGGTATTTGGCGATGACGTCGCGCAGCAGCTTGTCGGCCTCGCGCAGCAACTGCGCCTCCCGCGCCGGCTCCAGCGTCGCGTCGGCTTCCTGCAAAAGCTGCATGGCCTGGACGAACAGCCGATTGGCCGGGCTGGACGCTTCTTGCGCGCCCGGCGCGCTGGTCCACAGCGCGGCGGCGGCGAAGAAAACGACGATCCAGCCGGCGGCGCGGCGGGAGAAGAGAGAGAACGCGAGGCGCATGGCGGAGGAGGCGGACGTCAGGAGGCTGGAGCGGCGGCGGGAAGGCGAACGTAAGTGACGACGCGCAACACGCCGCCGACCGACCGGGCGTGCTGCAAAACAGCGTCCAATTCCTGCTGGTTCTTGGCGACGCCCATCAGATAAACCACGCCGCGAACCGTATCGATGGTGTAATTCTGCGACGAGATGGCGAGATCGACGGTGAGCCGACCGCGGATCTGCGCGGTGATCCAACTGTCTTTGGCCGTATCGACGATCGAGCCTTCGTTTTCGTCAATTTGGATCTCGTTGATGACCTCTTTAACCCCGGCGGCCTGCCAAGCCAACCGCACGGCGTCGAGACGCTGCTGCGCGTCTTTCGCCTGCCCGGTCAGCAGCACCCGGCCGCCATGCACCGTCATATCCAGCCGGTTCAGCAGGTCGACCGAATGATCGAACCACAGCTTGTTGATGCTGGTCTGAATCTCAACATCGGAAACGAATCCGCCCAGGCCGCGTTCTTCCGTGGCGGTGACGGCGCCGGCGACGCCGACTCCCCCCACAACCAAAGGGGCGCAACCGCTCGCCAAAGCGGCGAACGCCAGCAGCAGGCAAGCCGTCGCAAGCGCCTTGTTCACACCCGACACGACCCGAACTCCAATGAGACGGCGACCCTTCGCCGCATGGGCGGACAAAGTCATGCGCCGGTCAGGTTTGCAATGCAAAATACATCGCCGCGCTGCGTGGTCCTTCATTTTTCCTCCCCGTGATGCAGGAATGCTGCAAGCGCGCGCCGCGCGCCCAAGGATGTCGCTTCTGAAATTCCTACCACTTGAAATTATGTCGGTTGTCGGGCTTTTCTGGGGCAAGCGCACGGCGACGGGCGAAAACATTGGGGGGATAGGCGATGGCGCGGGTGATGGTGATCGACGACGACGAGGTCGTGCGCATGACGCTGACCCTGGTGCTGGAGAAAGCGGGTCACGAAGTGGTTTCCGCCGACGACGGCCGCAAAGGCATGGCTTTGTTCAAAATGAACCCGGTGGACATCGTGCTTACCGATATCTACATGCCGAACCAGGAAGGTTTGGCGACGATCATGGCGCTGCGGCGCGCCTATCCGGGGGTGAAGGTGGTGGCGATTTCCGGCGGCGGGGCCCACGCCGGACTGGACGTGTTGCCGG
Organism: uncultured Azospirillum sp.; assembly: GCA_937960755.1. GTDB lineage: Bacteria > Pseudomonadota > Alphaproteobacteria > Azospirillales > Azospirillaceae > Azospirillum. The sequence goes on along the minus strand of CALGOL010000453.1, from coordinate 1,074 downwards.
TGGCCGAAGCGCTGGGCGCCGACCGCGCCTTGCGCAAACCGGTCAATCCGAAAGAACTAACCGCGGTCGTCAAGGAATTGATGGAGGCGTCGGATAAATAAAAACGCCTGGATTTCCGCTGCCGAAATCCAGGCGTTTTGGTTCTGTGATTGCGTCTGAACGCGCCGCCTAAATCATCAAGCGGCAAGGCGATCAACCGGATTGTGGATCCTGTCGCGCATGGCCGCCATAAGCGACGAAAGATCATTTTTGCTAACGCCGTCTCGCTGCATGACGGCGATTATGATAGGATCATCAAGCAATTCGCTGATGGTCGGCGTGTTATCGTCCCGCATCATTACCTCCCTCGACAATTTACGAAGTAGGATCGCTACCGCGCTCTGTCAACAGCTTGGGAGACGCTGACTATCCGGCTCTTTATGGCCTTTTTTTGGTCGCTTCCCCACTGTTTTATGTTCATTTCGCCGAACTTAATTTTTCTTTCGGCTTCACGCTTCACCGCTTAAGCGGCTTAAAACGACGACTGAGACGACGATTGAGACGTTACGCGAACCGCATGCGATATCCTCAAACGCCGACTCTGCGCAAATATAGCACGACGGTTGGGGATTACAATAATCTTGCAGCGCACAATAAACGAATTATTCAATATTAGAATTCGGATTAAAAAAAGAACGGTCGTTTTTATCTAATACTCTTATAGTTCATAATGCCAACCGTTCAAAGTCGCCCACGGACGACGCGGCGCCGATGGCGACGGCGACCCGTCCGCTTAGCACGCGGGGGAAGCTCAGGCACAAATCGCCGATTTGCGCCGCCAAGGCGGCGGTGTCGGGGGTTGGGGCGCGGGCGCATAGTCGCCGCAACCCGACCACCACGTCTTCGTAAGACATGACGGCGCTGATGTCGTCGCGGAAATGCCGTCCGGGGTGCAGCGCGCGCAGTTCCGCCTCGATCCTGGCTTCGCCGCCGCAGCCCAGCGGCGCGGCGAATTCTTTCAGTAAGATAACGTAGCTGTCGTCGCGACGCAGCGCCCGCCCGCCCGCCGGATCAAGCGGCGGCGGTGCTGCGCGG
>CALGOL010000452.1 GCA_937960755.1 uncultured Azospirillum sp. | reverse complement strand
ATTCGCCGAGCGCTTTCGGTTTGACGTGACGGCCAGCGCCAAAACCGCCGCCGGTCTGGGTTACGGCGCGCGGCTGCGCTTGCGGGTGGTGGGCGGCCCGTCGGGGGCGTCGGCGGCCAACGACTACGACCGGGCTTATCTTTTTTTGGAAGGGCCGCTGGGCGGCTTGCGGCTGGGGGTGACCAACAGCTTCAACGACGAATTCAATTTTGTCGCCCGGCCGTTGGATTATCTGGTGACGCCGCTGCCCGACACCGGGGTGGACTTCGCCGCCAAAGCGCCCGGCTCGCCGATTCTCGCCTCCAGTCCGGCAGTCACCAATATCGCAGCGCTGACCCTGACCGACAACGCCCGCGGCTCCAAGCTGGTTTGGTTTTCGCCGCGAGTCGCCGGCTTGCGGCTGGGGGCCAGCTACACGCCGCAGCCGTTCAGTCACGGGCAGGACATTGACCGGGCGAAGAGCCCCGCGCCGGGCTTCCAGGACGTTTGGGAAGTCGGGGGGCATTACGCGCGCGGTTTCGGCGGCGTCGGGATCGCGGCGTCGTTTGGCTATATGGCCGGGCGCAGCGAATTGGCGGTCCAAGCCGATTTGGCGTCGATGCAGGCGGGGCTGGCCTTTTCCTATGGCGGACTGACGCTGGGCGGCGGTTATGTCGGTCGCGGCGATTCGGGGCTGTTGCGGGCGTCGGCGAACCGTTCAGGACTTAAAGTGTGGAACGCCGGGGCGCAGTATAAGTCGGGGCCGTGGTCGGTCGGCCTTGGTTATGTCGGCGGCCGGCGCGAAGGCGGCCAAGCCGTCGCCGCCGACGACCGCCAGCGTTTTTGGTCGCTGGGCGCCGGCTATATGGCGGCGCCGGGCCTGCGGTTCGGCGCGGAATTGCTCGCCATACGCTTTGACGATGAAGCCGGGGCTGACGATCAGGCCCGCGTCGCCTTGCTGCGGGCGACTTTGGCGTTCTAGAACGCGCGCTTAAGCGGGGGGCGCGCGCCGCCGCCCGCGGTTCAGGCGCCGCCGGCCCATTTTTTGTGCTTTTCGCGCCACAGTGTTCCATCAACGCAGCATGCAGGGCGCATTCAGGCTTGCCCGCCGCGTCAACGGCTCGTATCCCTTTCCTCAGCCAGGACGTTAACCGGGCTGTAGAAAAGCTGCCAGGATGGAGGCAACCATTATGAACCGTTATCTTCTCGCCGGCTCTGCCGTCGTTGCGCTGGCGCTGGGCGCCGGCTCGGCCAATGCCCAGGGCAAGTTCGAAGTTCGCATGGGCGGCGACGCCGTGTTCGAAGCCCATTTCCTCGACCAGGATCGCGACACTAATGCTCGCGGCAGCGAATTCGCTGACCGCTTCCGCCTGAACATCACTGCGGTGGCGAAGGCTGACAACGGTCTGGAATACGGCGGCCGCATCCGCATCCGCTCGATGGCCGGCACCGGCGGCAATAACGCCACCAACGTTGATCGCGCCTATATCCACGTCGGCGGCGGCTTCGGCACCGTGCGCATGGGCACCACCAACTCCTACTCGGACGAAAACGGCTCGGTTTACTGGCCGATCGCCTTCCAGACCGGCCCGCTGCTGCTGAACAACCAAGGCGTCTTGAGCGCTGGTGCTGTCAACACCGGCACCAATACCAGCACCGCCACCTCGGCGTCGAACGTGTCGGCGATCACCACGACGTTGACCCCGTACTCGAACACCGACAACGGCAACGCCACGAAGATCGTTTACTTCTCGCCGCGCTTCACCGGCTTCCAGCTGGGCGCGTCGTACACCCCGCGCGCCACGTCGTCGGGCTTTGACGTTTCCCGCACCGACAACGACAACGCGCTGTCGGACGTTTGGGAATTGGGCCTGAACTACTCGGGCGAATTCTCGGGCGTCGGCGTCAAGGCGTCGGTCGGCTACATGGGCGGCACCTACGCCGACTCTGGTATCGCTTACGCCAGCCAGCTCGAAGATTACGGCGCTTGGCAGGGTGGTCTGTCGGTTAGCTACGCCGGCTTCACCCTGGGCGGCGGCTACCTGAACAAGGGCGAATCCGGTCAGCGCAAGTCCTTCCGCAACCAGGACGACTTCGTGACCTGGGGCGTCGGCGCCCAGTACGCCACCGGCCCGCTGACCGTCGGCGTGTCGTTCACCCGCGGCGAAGGCGTCGTCGATCCGACCAATAGCCGCGTGTTGACCGGCGTTTCCACCACCACCACCGCCGGCGTGACTCGTTACACCGGTTCGGTCGAGCAGGACCAGTGGGCTATCGGCGCGCTGTACGCCGTTGCTCCGGGCCTCGTGGTCGGCGCCGAATACAACTACATCGACGCGGACGCCCCCGGCACCGCGTACGACGACAAGGCGAACGTGTTCATCCTGCGTTCGGCTCTGATTTTCTAATCTGCGCTTCAGCGTAGATTTGAACGGAACGGCGGCCTTCGGGCCGCCGTTTTCGTTTGCGGGCGTTGTCGCTGTGGCTCGGACAATAAAAAGCCCCGCCGTAAAGCGACGGGGCGGAAAAGCCGCATTGAGCATTATTGCGCAATCAATCGAACAGCTGGTCGACGCTCAAGGTTGCGCCCAGGCTTTCCAACCGGAACGGCCCACCGACGCCGTACATGACGCAGTTCCAGCCCTTGGCGCTCCGCCGCCAGACGTCGGCTTGGCGGCTGTCGATCTGGATGACCAAGTATTCTTTCAGCCACGGGATCGTGCGATAGGCGGCGAGCTTTTCCCGCATATCGACGCCGAGCGTGTTGGCGGCGGCCACTTCCGCCACCAGTTCGGGGGCGTAGACGACGGGGTCGGCGCGGCGTTCTTCACAGGTGAACAGCAGATCGGGGTAATAATAGGCGTTGGCGGCCTCAACCCGCAGCTTGACGCCGCTGGTGTCGAGGCGCCCGTTGCATTTCTCCGCGAGAGGCGTCAGCGCTTTCGTCAAGTTTTCGACGATCCGGTCATGGACCGAATCGCGCTTCGCCACGTCAAAGGCGGCGCCATTGACGTATTCGCAGCGCCGATTCCACTGCGGTTCGTTCGCCAAAAACTCTTCCGGCGGCAACCAGCGCGACGTGCCGACTAGCGTCATGCTTCATAGACCTTCCACGTCTGCGTAAATTTCGTCCAGCGAGACTTCGCAATCCAGGCTGTTCAGGCGGAAGGCGCCCGATTCGTAGACTTCGACTCGCAAGCCCTCGTCCCCGCGCCGCCACACTTCGACCCGGCGGCGATCCTGCGCCACTGTTAGGTACTCCATCAGGCTGGGGATCTTGCCGTAATTGACGCGCTTTTCCCGGCGGTCCACCGCCTCTGTGCTTGGCGACAGCACTTCGACGATCAGCGCCGGCGCCTCGATAACGTATTCGTCGCGGTCGGCTTTATCGCAAGCGACGACGAAGTCGGGGTAGTAATAGGCGTTAGCGGTGGTGATCCGCACCTTGAGGTCGGTTGAATAGGAATTACACCCGCGCTTTCGGGCTGTCGGGTCAAGACGGAGGATCAGGTTATGAATGATCCTGTTGTGCCGCCGGCTGGCCCCGACCATGGCGAAGACCTCGCCGTCGACGTATTCATGTTTGACCTCGGCGGTCAATTCGCCGGCCAGATACTCTTGCGGCGATATCCAGTGACGCGCTGCAGCGACGCCCATGCTCATCCCTCTTCCACATCGGCGTAAATCTCGTCGAGCGAGATTTCGCCATCCAGACTGTTCAGGCGGAACGATCCTGATTCGTAAGCTTCGACCCGCAAGCCCTCATCCCCGCGCCGCCACACCTCGACCCGGCGGCGGTCCTGCGCCACGGTGAGGTACTCCATCAGGCTGGGGATTTTGCCGTAGTTGACGCGCTTTTCCCGGCGGTCGACCGCCTCCGTGCTTGGCGACAACACCTCGACGATCAGCGCCGGCGCTTCGATGACGTATTCATCGCGGTCGCCTTTATCGCAAGCGACGACGAAGTCCGGGTAGTAATAGGCGTTGGCCGCCGCGACCCGGACTTTAATGTCGCCGGTGTGCGGGGCGCAGCCGCGCCGTTGCGCCAGCGGCGCCAGCTTGAGGATCAGGTTGACGACGATGCGGTCATGCCGCCGGCTGGCCCCGACCATGGCGAAAACCTCGCCATCGACGTATTCGTGCTTAACGTCGGCGACCAGTTCGCCCGCCAAATACTCTTCCGGCGATATCCAACGACGCGCGGATGCTACGCCCATGTTCAGCCCTCCTCAAACCGATTGCTGACGGATTGAGCTTAACATGGGGGCGGGTGTCAGAACAGCGAGCCTTGAGCCGGCTTGGCTGGCGCCGGCTTGGCGGCTTTTTTGGGTTTTTCCGCCGGGGCTGGCGTGGGCGGGGACGGGGGCGGGGCGGCGCCCTCTCCCATGACGGCGGCGCGGGTTCCGTCGTGAAAAACCACGCTGACCGGGGCGCCGTCCGGCAGCGCCGCCGCCGACAACACCGGCTTGCCGTCGTGATCGCGCACCAGGGTGAAGCCGCGCTTCAGCACGTTTTCATAAGAATAGCCAGCCAGCAGCCGGCCCAGACTTTCCACCCGGTCGAGCTGGGCGGCCAGCAGCGCCGGCAGCGGCCGATCAAGCCGAGGGGCCACCCGCGCCAGCCGCCCCTCCGCGCCCAAGGCGGCTTGGCGAGATCGG
>CALGOL010000451.1 GCA_937960755.1 uncultured Azospirillum sp. | reverse complement strand
TTTCATCCTGCAAGGTGAGCAGCAGCGTAGCCATGACGCGGGCCTTTCGTTGAGCAAAACGAAAGCGGAAGCGAATGAAGCCGCGGTCAGAAGCGCCGCGGCGCGCGGCGCTGGGCGGGGGCTTTGCGCGTCTCGACGGGGTCGTCGGCGGGCGTTTCGGCCTGCGGCTCCCCCGACGTCAGCGGCACCATGCGCGGCGGCTTGTTGAAATTCATCGTAATCATCAAGGTGGCGCTGCCGTTGATGACGTAGATGCACTTGTCGGAATCCACCGGCAGCGGGATCTTGCGGTTCATGCAGTGATGCACCAGCGCCGCCGCCAATTCGGTTTCATTCACCGTCATGGTGCGGTCGTCGCCGTAGTCGTCGGTCATATGAACGATCGCCTCCACCCCGCTGCCCTGTCCGGTGGGCGGCTGGTGAAAGGTGACGCCAGTGACCATGCCGGCCGGCGACGATTCCGCCCGCTTGCGGCGGCGGTCGAAGACGGCGTTCACGACTTCCTGGTCGGTGAAAACCAGACAACGCAACTCTTTCATGCGGTAGCGCCTCGGCGGTTTCGCAACGCCCCTAGCATCGGCCGTTGCGCCCCGGAATGCAATGCCCCGTAGCGACGCAGCAGAACCGTGGCGACGACGCGGCGCGGGCGGCAAGGCTGGCCTTACCGCCCATCGGCCTGATTACGCAGTGGTTTGCGCTTTCAGGTTCTGCTCGCGGGTCTTGAGGAAACGCAACTTCGGATAGTCTTCTTGCGCCCGGTTAAGGTGCCAAGCGTTGCGGGCCAAAAACACCAGCGCGCCGTCGTGGTCTTGCGCCAGCGACGAGCGGTTGGCGTCAATGAAGGCGTCCAGAATCGCCTGATCGTCCGCCTCCACCCAGCGCGCCGCGTCGACCCCGGCATATTCGAACTTGGCGGCGATGCCGTATTCGGCGTCGATGCGCGCCGCCAGCACTTCAAACTGCAACTGCCCGACGACGCCGACGATCCAGTCGGCCCCCGACAGCGGCTTGAACACTTGGGAGGCGCCCTCTTCGGCGAAATGCTCCAGCGCCTTGCGCAAATGCTTGGCGCGCATCGGGTCGTCCAGCTTGGCGCGCTGCAACAGCTCCGGCGCGAAGCTCGGCACGCCGGTGAAGCGCAGCTCCTCCCCTTCGGTCAGCGTGTCGCCGATGCGCAAACTGCCGTGGTTGGGGATGCCGATGATGTCGCCGGGCCAGGCTTCCTCCGCCAGTTCCCGGTCGCGGGCCAGGAACAAGACGGCGTTGTTGACCGCGAGGATTTTGCCGGAGCGCTGGTGCTTCAGCTTGACGCCGCGCTTAAACTTGCCCGAGCACAGCCGCATGAAGGCGATGCGGTCGCGGTGGTTGGGGTCCATGTTGGCTTGGACCTTGAACACGAAGCCGGTGACCTTGGGTTCGTCCGGGGTGACGGTGCGCGGGTCGGCGTGCTGCGGGCGCGGCGGCGGGGCGTTTTCCGCCAACCCGCGCAACAGTTCCTGCACGCCGAAGTTATTGATGGCCGAGCCGAAGAAGATCGGCGACAGCCGGCCGGCGCGAAACTCCGCCAGATCGAATTCCGGCATCAGGCCGCGCGCCATCTCCACGTCTTCGCGCAGCTTGTCCACCGCCCATTGCGGCAACAACTCGTCCAGCTTGGGATCGTCGAGGCCGTTGCACTCCACCCCTTCCGACGCCACGTCGCCTTGGGTGCGGTCCATCAGCATCAGCCGGTCGCGCAGCAAATCATAGCAGCCGAGGAAGTCGCGGCCCATGCCGATCGGCCAAGACGCGGGCGAAATATGGATTTGCAACTGGTCTTCGATTTCCGACACCAGATCGAAGGGGTCGCGCGCCTCGCGGTCCATCTTGTTGACGAAGGTGGTGATGGGGACGTCGCGCATGCGGCAGACCTCGAACAGCTTCAAGGTCTGGCTTTCAATGCCCTTCGCCCCGTCGATCACCATGACGGCGCTGTCCACCGCGGTCAGCGTGCGGTAGGTGTCTTCCGAGAAATCTTCGTGGCCCGGCGTGTCCAGCAGGTTGAAGGTGCAATCGCCGTAGTCGAAGGTCATGACGGAGGCGGTGACGGAAATGCCGCGCTCGCGCTCCACCTTCATCCAGTCCGACTTGGCGCGGCGCTGTTCGCCGCGCGCCTTGACCGCGCCCGCCATCTGAATGGCGCCGCCGAACAGCAGCAGCTTTTCGGTCAGCGTGGTTTTACCGGCGTCGGGGTGGGCGATGATGGCGAAGGTGCGGCGGCGGGAAACCGCGTCGCGCAATTCTGACAAGCGATCGGACATGAACAAAACTTCCGGCGCGCGGGCCTTGGGGATTAGGGAATTGGAGGCGTTCCTTTAGCACGGGCCGCCGCCGGGCGCCATCTTGGCCTCATACCGCCTCACCGATGAACCGACTCATCGGTGAGGCGGTAAAGCCCGCGCGGCGGTATAAAAGGCGGCTTCAGGCTTTCGCCGGAATCACGATGGCAGGTTCTTGTTTGAAAAAAAAAGACCCCGGCGAGAAAGCGGCGGGGATGGAGCCGCCCTTTCTCGTCGGGGTTTTCGCAAGTTCGTCCTAGCCGAAAAGAAGCCCCGCCGCCGCGGCGCCAGTCTCGCCGCGGCGACGGTGTTAAGCGTTTCATACTAACGGCCATAAATAATGGCCGTTAGTATTCCGGGCCAAGCGGCCCGGCGCGGCCCATGCCGCGGGTTCTTTTCGCATTTGAAGGGTTACCTTCAAATGCCGCTGATATTAGAACAGCATGATCGCGCCCAGCGCCAAAGCGTTGGAATTGGCCTTGTTGCCGCCGTGCGCCTTGGATTCGGTGGCGGTGTATTCGCCGATCAGGTTGACCCACGGGGTCAGGCCGTACTTGACTTGGCCGATCCACGAGCTGTTGGTCTCCACCAGCGTCGGATTGACTTCGCCGCTCGCCAGATCCAACCGGCTCTGACCATAGCTGACGCCCAGGGTCAGCTTTTCAATCGGCGTCACAGTGCCCTGAATGTAATAGCCGCTGCTGTCGCGCTTCTGGCCGGTGGCGGTGGCCGACAGGATGAACAGGCCGGTGGTGCCGAGGCCGGAGCCCTTGTAGTAGTAGCCCAGCAGGCTGGCCGGGCCGTAGCCGAACTTGGCGCCGACTTCGTAGCCCGAGCCGGTGTAGGCGCGCTGCGTGCCGGTTTCGTCGTGCTTCTGGCTGATGCCGCCGGCCCACAAGCGGCCGGTGACGCCGTTGCTTTCAAAGTCGTAAGTCAGCTTGCCCTGGAAGCCGGGCTGGCTGTTGACTTCGCTGGAGCCGATGGTGGTCAGCGGCTGGAACAGGCCGAGCCCGACGCTGAAGCCGGAGAACTTCGCCGAGGTGAAGCTGATTTGCGGCTGGAAGTCGGTGTAGATGTAGCCGAGACCGATGCGGCCCAACGAGGTGTTGGACGGCGCGCTGTTGGCGGCGGCGGTGCCGACGCCCAGCAGCGACATGTCGTTCAAGATGGCTTCCGAACCGAACAGGCCGATGTCGCGGCCGACCTTGAACTCGCCCACCGCCGCATGCGCCACGGTCAAATAGGTCTGGCGGAAGTCGGCGCCGGAGGTGGACAGCGCTTGCGGCGAACCGCCGGAATTGGCGCCGTTGGTCCACGACACGCTGTTGATGCCGGGGTAAATGCCGAAATGGCCGCCGACGTCGAAATCACCCTGTTTGGTGGTGACGTCGATCTTCAAGAAGCCGGGCAACAGGCCGTTGCGCACCGCCGAGGAATTCTTGCCGGTCGAGGCCAAACCGCCGGCCACCGTGTTGCCGGCGCTGTTGTCGGCCTGGTCGTGGACGTAGAAGCCGTTGATCGAGCCGGAAATGCCGACGTTGACCGAGCCGATCTTGACGCCGATGCCCTTGTCGGCGACGCGGACGTAAGAAGCGTCGGCCGGCGGCGCGGTCTTGGCGACCGCCGCTTCCGCTTCCTTGCGGATCGCCGCGGCTTCGGCGGCCGCTTCGGTCTGGCGGCGCTTTGAAAGGGTCGCGTATTCCTGCTTGGTCAGGATTCCCTTCGCCCGCAGTTGCTTCAGCAAGTCTTCAGTGGTGTCGGCGGCGGCGGGGGCGGCGCCCGCCAAAGCCGCCACCGCCACGCAACAACCGGCCAGCAGCATTTCACGCAATTTCATCCGAACCTCCCAAAGAAGCCGCGATTCACCGGCGGCATGTTGAAGAATAAAACGCCGTCGACGCGGGTAATAAACCCTACGAAGCCGATTTTTTTTGACGATTAAGGGACAGGAAACAGGGACTGATGTCGGGTTTTTAATATTTTTTGATTTGTAACGGCAATGATACTTTTTCCGAACGCCTCTTGAAGGTGCAGTATTACGACTTTTGATCTGGAAAAAACTGAACGGTTTATTCTGCACGCGCCGGCGACAACGCAAAATATAATACGTATACGTATGACAAGCCGCTGAATACGACTGAATTTCTGGAAAGGGCGCGGAAATGTCCTACCGCCGCGCTGGGCGACGGTCTTAAACCCTTGGTCTTAGACGCAAATGCGGCGTGATTTTTTGGATGCGGCGGCGGAAAAATCCCCGCGGCGCCGCACCTAATGCGTAGGGCGTAATACCGCTCCCCGTCGCGGCGCGCGGGGGCC
>CALGOL010000450.1 GCA_937960755.1 uncultured Azospirillum sp. | reverse complement strand
CGGACTAGGGCTTTTCTGAGAACAGTTTGCATAACGAACAATTATCGCCGGAAACGCAAAAAGCCGTTGGCGTCGCCGAAAACCCGTGACAGCATAAGATCAAACAGGGCGATAGAGCGGAATAAGCCAAAAAAAGCAGCGTAATTCGGCGATTTAAAAAGTAATGGATGGCGGCCATCAGCCATGATTACCGCATAAATATCGAAGGTCGCTTGGGCTTTTTTCTTCTCATTCGCCGCTTCAAAATACCCAAGGAGAACGGCAATGGCGAACGTTACTTTTCATTCCCCGTCGATGGCGAAAGACGTCACCGTCTATGCGGTGGCCGGCGACCGCGGGGTTATCTTGGCTCTCGCCAAGGCGCACAAGATTCCCATCCCGTTCGATTGCGGCGACGGCAATTGCGGCTCTTGCGTCGTCGAGGTCAAGAACCTCACCAACAAAGCGCCCTACGGCGTGGCGATGACCGAAAAAGAAAAGGAGATGCTGCGCCAGCTCGGCAAGATCACGCCGCAGGAAATCGCCGACGCCGAAACCAACGACAAGCCGCCGCGCTATCGGCTGGCCTGCCAATGCTTCATCCGCGACGAAGACATCAAAGTCTGCTTCGACGGCGACGAGACCCTGCCCAAGGCTCGACCCGCCCTCTCCACCGCGGTGCAGAACTACAAGGGCGGGCTGGAAATCGCCTCGGTCGAGGAATTCCTCGGCTACGCCGTCAAGGTCGAGCAGGACGCCGCCTTGCATTTCGACGAGCTGTCGGCGGAAATGGCCAAAGTCGGCAATCAGGAATTGGCGGATTTGTTCAGCCAATTGGCCGGCTACTCCCGCCTGCATCTGGAAGAAGCCAAGAAGCGGGCCGGCGAATACGCCGCCGGGCTGGAACTGCCGGGCGATCACGTTTGGCCGACGCTGGAGACGCCGGAACGCACCGCGCTGTGGGCGGGCGACCCCAACCTGTCGCGCCTCGACGGGCTGAAGGCGGCGCTGCAAGGCGAAAAGCTGGGCTACGAGTTCTATCTCACCGTCGCCGGCCACACCAAAAACCCGGAAATCGCCGCTCTCGCCAAGGAGTTCGTCAAAGAGGAAGGCGAACACGTCGCCATCCTGGAGCGCTGGATCGAACGCGAGGAAGCGCTGCGCAAAGCCGCGGCGTAAGGTGGTTTACGGCGACCGCGCGCTCGCCCCGACGCGCTGACGGATGCGCATGTCGCCGCCTCTTGATCCTTTTTTCGTCATACCGGCGAAGGCCGGTATCCAGTGTCTTAAGATACGCATCCGAGTTGCTCTGGACCCCGGCCTGCGCCGGGGTGACGAACGAAGCGAAGTTAAATCATTAAGTTACAGGACAAGCGAAGCCCGCCGCCCGCTCAAACGGGCGGCGGGTTTTTATTATTCACCGAAAGCCTTCACCGCCTGACGGATCGGGCTTGATCGGCTTCACCTTCCAGATTTCCTCGGCGTATTCCGACACCGCGCGGTCGGAGGAGAACCAGCCCATGCCGGCGGTGTTGAGCACCGCCTTGCGCGCCCACTCCTCCGGCTCTCGGTAGAGCGCGCAGGCCTGTTCGTGCGCCGCGCAGTAGTCGGCGAAGTCGGCGGTGACCAGGAACTTGTCGCCGCCTTCCGACAACGCCTGCACCAGCGCGTGATAGCGATGCGGCTCGTCGGGGGAGAACACCCCGGTGGAGATCATGTCCAACGCCCGCTTCAAGGACGGGTTGGCGCCGATCACCGCGCGGGGATCATAGGCCCCGCCCTGGCGCAGCGCGTTGGCCTCATCAGCGTTCAGGCCGAAGATGAAGATGTTGTCGTCGCCCACCGCGTCGCGGATTTCAACGTTCGCCCCGTCCAGCGTGCCGATGGTCAGCGCGCCGTTCAACGCCAGCTTCATATTGCCGGTGCCCGACGCCTCCATCCCGGCGGTGGAGATCTGCTCCGACAGGTCGGCGGCGGGAATGATGATTTCCGCCAGCGTGACGTTGTAATTGGGCAGGTAGACGATTTTCAGATTGTCGTGCGCCGCCGGATCATGGTTCACCACCTTGGCGACGTCGTTAATCAGCTTAATAATCAGCTTCGCCATGTGGTAGGACGGCGCCGCCTTGCCGGCGAAAATCTTGGTCACCGGCGACCATTCCACCATCGGATTGTCGCGCATGTCATTGTAAAGCGCGATGGTCTGCAAGATGTTGAGCAGTTGGCGCTTGTATTCGTGCATGCGCTTGACTTGCACGTCGAACAGGCTGTCCACCGACACTTCCTCGCCGGTCTGACGGGCGATCAGGTGGGCGAGCCGCTTCTTGTTCGCCCGCTTGGCGCGGCGGAAATCCTCGCGGAAAATCGCGTCGTCGGCCTTGTCCTTCAGCGCCGCCAGTTGCGACAGGTCGGAAACCCAGCCCTTGCCGATGCGGGCGGTAATCAGTTGGGTTAACGCCGGGTTGGCCTGATGCAGCCAGCGCCGCGGCGTGATGCCGTTGGTCTTGTTGACGATGCGGTCGGGGAATTCGGCGTGCAGATCGTTGAAAACCGAGCTTTTCATCAGGTCGGTGTGCAAGGCCGACACGCCGTTGACCTTGTGCGAGCCGATGAAGGCGAGGTTGCCCATGCGCACCCGGCGCTCGCCGCCCTCTTCAATCAGCGACAGCCGCGCCAGCCGGGCGTTGTCATGCTCCGCCCGCGCCTTGGTGCGGTTGAGGAAGCGGGCGTTGATTTCATAAATGATCTGCATGTGGCGCGGCAGAACCCGCTCCAGCATGCGCACCGGCCACGCCTCCAAGGCTTCGGGCAACAAAGTGTGGTTGGTGTAGGAGAAGGTCTTTTGCGTGATCGCCCAGGCGCGTTCCCACAAAACGCCGTGATGATCCACCAGCAAACGCATCAATTCGGCGACGCCGATGGCGGGATGGGTGTCGTTGAGCTGGATCGCCGCCTTTTCCGGCAGCAAGTCAAAGTCGGAATGATGTTGCAGGAAGCGGCGCAGAATGTCCTGCAACGAGGCGGAGGTGAAAAAATACTCCTGCTTCAGCCGCAATTCCTTGCCGGTCTCGGTGGCGTCGTTGGGATAGAGCACGCGGGACAGGTTTTCCGACAGGATCTTCTGCTCCACCGCCTTCATATAGGCCCCTTCGTTGAAGTGGCCGAAGTTGAAGTCGCGGGTGGCCCTGGCCGACCATAGGCGCAGCGTGTTGATGGTCTCCCCGCCGTAACCCACCACCGGCGTGTCATAGGCCATGGCGATGACGCCTTCGGCGTCGACCCAGCGATAGGCCCGCTCGCCCATGGCGTCGCGGAATTCTTCGACGTGACCATAAAACTGCACGGTGTAGGAGACTTCCGGCCGGGGGAACTCCCACGGATTGCCGTTTTGCAGCCAAGTTTCCGGGTACTCCACCTGCCAGCCGTTTTCAAAGCGCTGCTCGAACAGGCCGAATTCATAGCGGATGCCGTAGCCGTAGCCGGGCAGCCCCTGGCTCGCCATGCTGTCGAGGAAGCAGGCCGCCAAGCGCCCCAGGCCGCCGTTGCCCAAGGCCGCGTCCGGCTCCGACTCGGTGACGTCGTCGAGGGTCAGGCCGATGCGGTCAAGCGCCTGGCGCGCCTGATCCATGATCCCCAGATTGTCGATGCTGGAAACCAGCAGCCGGCCGATCAGGAACTCCAGCGACAAATAGTAAACCCGCTTGGCGTCTTCCTGATAATAGGTCCGGGTGGTGTCCATCCAGCGGTCGACCAGCCGGTCGCGCACCGCCAGGGCCACTGTGTTGAACCAGTCGCGCCGCGTCGCCGCCCGCGCGTCCTTGCCCACCGAATAAATCAGCCATTCGAGAAAGGAGCGCTTCAAGCCTTCGACGTCGAGGCTGCGGCGTTCAATGCTGCGGGGCGAAGAAGCGGAATCCATCGGCGGGCGACCATTTATGCGGACGGGCGGGCCAGCCCCGCCTTGAGACCCGCATCATGAATGACCCGCCGCCGCCCGCGCAAGCCGCGGCGACGGGACATTCGCCGGATTTATGTAATTTTTATGGATTGGCGCAGACGAATCAACCGCTGCGCCCCGGCGTCAGATTGGGCGGCGGCGGCGCCTCCAGCGGCGTCGGCGCGCCGGGGACCGCCTG
>CALGOL010000449.1 GCA_937960755.1 uncultured Azospirillum sp. | reverse complement strand
ATCTCTGTGGTTTCCCCGGCTGGCAAGCGAGCGCGTTTCGCGGCGGTCGGGGGGGGAGAGAGGGGTGGGGCCAGCCTCTCCCAGGATTCGGTCATCCGCAAGGGGACACTCGACCTGGAGGGAGCCGGGAGAGCCGGCGACCGCGCGCCGCCTCCATCCCAAGGGCCTGCGACAGAGCTGCGACAGTAGCCGGGCGGGACCGACGCTAGGCTGGTGGTGTTCTGGACGCACATCACCCCGCCCCCACGGGCAGACACCAAGGAGAGGGACAATGACTCGAAGCATCCTGGCGCTCATGCTGCTAGTCGCCTGCAGCGGAGAGGGGGAAGACCCGGCCGACGGAGGCGCCGACGGGGGCGCCGACGGGGGCGCGCTGGTGGCGGCGTCGGAAGGCTGGCACCCCGGCGTGGTCGGCATCGTCGCCGGCCGGCTGAAAGAGCGCTTCAACCGCCCGGCCTGCGCCGTCGCCATTGAACGCACCGGCGAGGGCAAGCTGGTGGGCAAGGGTTCCGGCCGCTCGGTCAAGGGCTTCGACTTGGGCGCCGCGGTGATTGCGGCGCGGCAGGAAGGCTTGCTGTTGGGCGGCGGCGGCCACCCGATGGCGGCGGGCTTCACCGTGGCGCCGGAACGCATCGACGATTTCCGCCGCTTTCTCGCCGGGCGCATGGCGGCGGCGGGGGAGGGCGGGTCCATCGACCTCGCCCCGCGGCTGGAGCTGGACGGCGCGTTGTCGATCCATGGCGCCAACATGGCGCTGGTGGATGCGCTGGCGAAACTCGCCCCGTTCGGGGCCGGCAACCCGGAGCCGCGTTTCGCTTTAACAGACGTCAGGGTGGCGCGGGCCGACGTGGTCGGCAAGAATCACGTCCGCTGCATTCTGAGCTCCCCCAGCGGCGGGCGGCTGAAAGCGGTGGCTTTCCGCGCGCTGGACGAGGATTTGGGCCAGTTGCTGCTTAACTCCGGCGGGGTGAACCTGCATGTCGCCGGAACCTTGCGCGCCGACCGCTGGCAGGGCCGCGAAGAAGCCCAGATGTTCATCGAGGACGCCGCCCGCGCCGGTTAAGCGCGGCGAAGGGCATGCTTTGATTAGGCTGCGAAAGGCTCCTATGCGCCTTGCGCGCTTCACATCTATTATCGCCTCATTATATTAGCCAAAGCTTATTTTTAAGGGAGCGATCACGATGCTGTACGATTGGCCGCAGATGGCGAAGGACCTGAGCGGTTTGCTGAAGGAGTTGCACGGCGGTCAGGGCTCGTCGGCGGTGATGAAGAATTTCTCCGCCATGGCGCGCTCGGCGTTGGAGACCAAGGCGCTCGACACCAAGACCAAGGAGTTGGTGGCGTTGGGGATTTCGGTGGCGGTGCGCTGTGATCCGTGCGTCGCTTTCCACGCCAAGGCGGCGGTGGACCAGGGCGCCACCCGCGAAGAGGTGCAGGAAACCATCGCCACGGCGATTTACATGGGCGCCGGACCATCGGTGATGTACGCCGCCAAGGCGTTGGAGGCTTACGACCAGTTCGCCGAAGCCAAAAAGGGCTGAGGGGTCCTAAGCCGCCATAGGCGCTAAGATCAAGGAAACGACCCCCAAGCAGCAATCAATAGTCGTCATTCCGGCGTAGGCCGGAATCCAGAGCATTTCAGCAACGTATTCGAATCGCCCTGGACCCCGGCCTTCGCCGGGGTGACGATGAGGGGGCAATCTTTCGGCGGATTGGCGTCACACCGCGCCGGCGAAGCTCCAGGCCAGCTTTTCGCCGCCGCGGAACGGCAGCACGCCGTCGCCTTCCGGCAGCAACACCACGTCGGGGGCGACGCTGGGGCGGCGCTCCAGCAGCACCAAATCCGTCGCCGCCGGCAGGCCGTAAAACGCCGGGCCGTTCAGCGAGGCGAAGGCTTCAAATTTATCCAGCGCGCCCGCCGCGTCGAAGGCTTCGGCGTAAAGCTCCAGCGCGTTGGCGGCGGTGAATATGCCGGCGCAGCCGCAAGCCGATTCTTTCGCCATCACCGTGTGCGGCGCGGTGTCGGTGCCAAGGAAGAAGCTCGCCTCCCCCGACGTCGCCGCATCCACCAGCGCCAGCCGGTGGCGTTCGCGCTTGGCGATGGGCAGGCAATAGAGGTGCGGGCGGATGCCGCCGCGGAACATGTCGGTGCGGTTAATCAGTAGATGATGGGCGGTGATGGTCGCCCCCAGCCGGCCGGAAGCGGCGTGGGCGCGGACGAAATCCACCGCGTCCGCTGTGGTCACATGCTCCAGCACCACTTTCAATGTCGGATGGCGCTCCAGCAGCGGGGCGAGCTCCCGCTCCAAAAACACCGCTTCGCGGTCGAAGACGTCGACGTCCGGGTCGGTGACTTCGCCATGGACCAGCAAAGGCATGCCGATTTCCGCCATGCGGTCGAGCACGCGGGCGACGCGGCTCAACGACGTCACCCCGGCGGCGCTGTTGGTGGTGGCGTTGGCGGGATAGAGCTTGACCGCGGTCAGCACGCCGTCGCGAAAGCCGGCGGCGATGTCGCCGGGGTCGGTTCCTTCGGTGAGGTAGGCCACCATCAGCGGCTGGAAATCGACGCCCGCCGGCAGGGCGTCGAGGATGCGGGCGCGGTAGGCGGCGGCGTCCTTGGCCGTCGCCACCGGCGGTTTCAGGTTGGGCATGACGATGGCGCGGCCGAACTGCGCAGCGGTGTAGGGCAGCACGGCGCGCAGCATGGCGCCGTCGCGCAAATGAACATGCCAGTCGTCGGGGCGGCGAATGACAAGGCGGTCTGCGGGGGCGGCGCTGGTCATGGCGCGGGTGCTCCGGTGCGAAAAAGGAGG
>CALGOL010000448.1 GCA_937960755.1 uncultured Azospirillum sp. | reverse complement strand
GCTGTTGTCGCTGGGCTTCGTCGCCGGCCGGCTGGCCGATGATTGATGCGCCGTTCGCATAGAAAATTCGCTATTCCGCGGCGGCTTGACGCAGTACCCTTGCGCGCCATGACAGTCGATTTTCAGCCTTTTCCCGCACCCGCGCTTTACGCCTGCTTGCCGGCGGCGACCCGCGGCCGCGCCGCGGCGGAACCGGAAAGCCCGACCCGCACCTGTTGGATGCGCGACCGCGACCGCATCGTTCATTCCGGCGCCTTCCGCAAGCTGAAGTACAAGACCCAAGTCTTCGTCTATCACGAGGGCGACTATTACCGCACCCGGCTGACCCACAGCCTGGAGGTGGCGCAGATCGCCCGCTCCATTTGCCGGACGCTGGGGCTGAACGAGGATTTGGCGGAAGCGGTGGCGCTGGCGCATGATCTGGGCCATACGCCCTTCGGCCATGCGGGCGAGCGGGCGCTTGACGCCTGCATGCGGCCCTATGGTGGTTTTTCCCACAACGACCAGTCATTGCGCATTCTGACCCGGCTGGAGCGGCGCTACGCCGACTTCGACGGCTTGAACCTGACGTGGGAGACGCTGGAAGGCGTGGTTAAGCACAACGGCCCGCTGCTCCCGCTGAAAGACGGCGAGGAATTGCCGGTCACCATCCGCGAACATCAGGCCAGCGGCCGTTTCGATTTGGAGATCGACACTTGGGCCGGGCTGGAGGCGCAGGTGGCGGCGCTGGCGGACGATATCGCCTATAACAACCACGACATCGACGACGGCGTGCGCGCCGGCTTTTTCACCATGGACGAAGCGGCCGAATTGCCGGTGGTCGGCCCCATCGTCGCCGGCTTGCGCGCGCGCTATCCGGGGCTGGAGCAAGGCCGATTGATCCATGAAACCGTGCGGCGGATGATAAACGTCATGGTCGCCGACGTGGTGGCGGAAACCCGCGCCCGGCTGACGGAAGTCGATCCGCAGGACGCCGCGGGCGTGCGCGCCGCCGGCCGCGCGCTGG
>CALGOL010000447.1 GCA_937960755.1 uncultured Azospirillum sp. | reverse complement strand
GCAGCCCCAGGCTCATAGATGATCTGGTCGTTCTCCGCCACGGTCCTCCGCCCGCCGTCACCCTTCGATGCGGGAGAAGTCTGCAACGGCGCCCAAAGTCGCGCGGATCGACGACAACAAGGCCAAGCGGTTGGACCGCACCGCCGGATCTTCCGCGTTCACCGTCACCTTGTCGAAAAAGGCGTCCAGCGCCCCGCGCAGTCCGGCCAAAACCGCCATGGCGCCGGCGAAATCCTCCGCCGCCAGCAAAGGATCGGTGGCGGCGCGGGCCGACGACAGCGCGGCGGCGAGACCGCGTTCCTCGTCTTGCGCAAACAAACCGGCGTCAACCGGCTGGTCGTAGGACTTGCCGTCCTTCTTTTCCTCAATGCGCAGGATGTTGGAGGCGCGCTTGTACGCCGCCAGCAGGTTGGCGCCGTCTTCGGAGCCGACGAAGCCGGCCAGCGCATCGACCCGCGCCAGCAGCCGCACCAGATCATCCTCGCCGCCCAGCGCGAACACCGCGTCCACCAGATCGTGGCGCACGCCCTTGTCCTTCAGCGCCACCTTCAAACGGTCGGCGAAAAACGACAGCAGGTCGGATGCTACGGCGTCGGCTGGCGGCAGCGCGGCCAGCCGCGTCGCCTTCTTGTTGGCGAGACGGCGCGCCACCGGAATATCCACCAGCGATTCCCGCGCCTTGGCGATGAAGTCGGTCAGGTTGACCCGCAGTTTGTTTTCGACAATCAGCCGGATCACGCCCAGCGCTGCGCGGCGCAGCGCATAGGGGTCTTTCGAGCCGGTGGGCTTTTCGTCGATGGCGAAGAAGCCGGTCAGGGTGTCCAGCTTGTCGGCCAAGGCCACCGCCACCGAAACCGGGTGATTCGGGCAGGAATCGCTCGGCCCCACCGGCTTATAATGGTTGGCGATCGCGTCGGCGACCGCCGCCGATTCGCCCTGGCCCAGCGCATAGTAACGGCCCATGATCCCCTGCACTTCGGGGAATTCGCCCACCACGCCCGACACCAAATCGGCCTTGGCCAGCCCGGCCGCCCGCTTGGCGGCGGCCGCGTCGGCCCCGACAGCCTGGGCGATGACGCCGGCCAGCACCGCCATGCGGTCGACCTTTTCCGCCACCGTGCCAAGCTTGGCGTGGAAGGTGATGTCCTCCAGCGCCGGCAGCCGGTCCTCCAGCTTAATCTTGCGGTCCTGATCCCAGAAAAATTTGGCGTCGGACAGCCGGGCGCGCAGCACCCGCTCGTTGCCCGCCACCACCGCTTTGCCGCCATCGGACGTCACCATGTTGGCGACGACGACGAAACGCGCCGCCATTTCGCCGTCTTTATCCAGCGTGGCGAAGTATTTCTGGTGGGTGCGCATGGAGGTGATGAGCACCTCCGACGGGACGTCCATGAACTTTTCGTCGATGCCGCCCATCAGCGGCAGCGGCCATTCGGCCAGCCCCGCCACTTCCTCCAGCAAGCCGTCGTCGGGCGACAGGGTCAGCCCTTCCGCCGCGCACAAAGCTTCGGCGCCGGCCTTGATGCGGGCCTTGCGGTCCTCGCGGTCGAGCAGCACGAAAGCCTTCTCCAGCTTGGCCTTATAGTCGGCGAAGTTGGCGACGCTGAAGGCGTCGGGCGCAAGGAAGCGATGACCGCGGGTCGAATCGCCGAACGGAATGACGCCGACCCGTTCGCCGCCGACCTCAAAGCCGCCCTCGATCACCTTGCCGTCAAACAGCGCGATGATGGAATGCAGCGGGCGCACCCAGCTTTTGGTCGTGTCGGCCCAGCGCATGGATTTCGGCCACGGCAGCGCGTCCATCACCGATACGATGATTTCCGCCAGCACATCGACCGTCGGGCGGCCCTTTTTCTCGGTCACGGCGAAATAGAACACGCCTTTGCCGGTATCGCGCTGTTCGCACTGGTCGAGGCTGTCGAGGCCGGCGGACTTCAAGAAGCCTTCCACCGCCTTTTCCGGCGAACCGACGCGCGGACCTTTCTTTTCTTCTTTAACGTCGGCTTGCTTGACCGGCAGGCCGTCGATCACAAGGGCGAGGCGGCGCGGCGTCGAGTGAGCTTGCGCGCTGTCGAAGCTCAGGCCGGCGGCCGTCAGCTTTTCGGTCGCCAGCCGCTTCAGGTCGGCGGCGGCTTGCGCCTGCATGCGGGCGGGGATTTCTTCGGAGAAGAATTCAAGCAGAAGTTCGGCCATGGAATTACAGGGCTCCGGTCCAGGCTTCGCAGCAGGCTTTGGCGAGGGCGCGGACGCGCCCGATGTAAGACGCGCGCTCCACCACGCTGATGACGCCGCGGGCGTCCAGCAGGTTGAACATATGCGACGCCTTGATGCACTGGTCGTAGGCCGGCAGGGCCAGGCTCTTGCCTTCCAGCGCCGCGGCGTCGAGCAGCGCCTTGCACTCGGCCTCGGCGTCCTTAAAGTGCTGCAACAGCGCTTCGGTGTTGGCGTGCTCAAAGTTATAGGCGGAGTATTCCACCTCGGCGCGCTTGAAGACGTCGCCGTACTTCACCCCGGCGCCGTTGAAGTCGAGGTCGTAGACGTTCTCGACGCCCTGCACGTACATGGCGAGGCGCTCCAGACCATAGGTCAGCTCCACCGCCACCGGATTGCATTCGATGCCGCCGACCTGCTGGAAATAGGTGTACTGCGTCACCTCCATGCCGTCGCACCACACTTCCCAGCCCAGACCCCAGGCGCCCAGGGTCGGGCTTTCCCAGTCGTCTTCGACGAAGCGGATGTCGTGCAGGCCGGGGTCGATGCCCAGCACCCGCAGGCTTTCCAGGTAAAGCTCCTGCGCGTTGGCCGGCGACGGCTTCAGAATCACCTGATACTGATAATAGTGTTGCAGCCGGTTGGGGTTTTCGCCGTAGCGCCCGTCCTTCGGTCGACGCGAAGGCTGCACATAGGCGGCCTTCCACGGATCGGGCCCCAGCGCCCGCAGCGTGGTGGCGGGGTGGAAGGTGCCGGCGCCGACCTCCATGTCGTAGGGCTGCAAGATCACGCAACCCTGGTCGGCCCAGAATTGGTGCAGCTTGAGAATCAGCGACTGAAACGGCAGGCCGCGGGAAGACGGCTCGGATGCGGCAGCGGGCGCCATGACCAACCCTTCGCTTATGGTTGCAACTTATTGCGGGGACGGGGAGGCGCACGATACACGGGCGGCAAACATGCGATCAAGCGCGCCTGCAGGGCAATCGCTTGAAAAGTGTCACTTGGCCTGAGTGACGGCTTTGAGGAGAT
>CALGOL010000446.1 GCA_937960755.1 uncultured Azospirillum sp. | reverse complement strand
AATGGTGGCGGCGGGACGCGCCGCCGCGCGACTATTACCGGGTGGAGGACGGCGACGGCCGGCGCTTTTGGCTGTTCCGCCAAGGCTTGCACCAGAGCGGCGCTGGGCAAGGGGGCATAGGGCAAGGGAGCGCAGGGCTGGCGGATGGTTCGCCGCCGCGCTGGTTTCTGCACGGGGTGTTCGGATGAGCCGGCGCTTGCGGCGTACGTTCCGCCATGCGGCGGCGTTAAGGCGTACGCCAAGACACGACGATCGGGCGATGGTCGGATTCGTCGCGCCGCACCACGTTCACCGTCGCGTTCATGCCGGGGGAGCAGATGGCGTAATCCAGCATGGCGGTCTTTTTGCCGGAAGAATGAGTCCAGCCGTTGGGCGGGCAGATCGAAACATTGACCGTCAACAGGTTCATCATCGCGTCCATCTTTTCCGGCGTGCCGTTGAAGTCGCCCACCAGCAACCAGGGGCCGCGGATATTTTCGGCCAGCCACATGGCGCAAACCGTGGTGCATTTGACGCCCTTGGCGGCGTTGGCGTGAATCATGAACAACTGTGGCCAGTTGCGAAAATTATGGCGAATTTTCACCAGCTTGCGCACCAGCCAGAAATTGACGCTCGCTCCGCCCTTGAAAGATTTGGCGAAACGCTGCCCCACGGTCAAATTGTTCACGGGGCGAATCTGCAAGCGGTTAAGACCGGCGTCCATCGCCGCATAACGCAAGGTGTGTCCAGTGGTTCGGCGATAAGTGTGGGCTTCCGAATCCGCCCCGCGATAACTCGCCATCACCTCGCACAGCAATTTCACATCCGCGTTAACGTGCTGAAGCGTCTTTGTTATTCTGTCTACTTTACTTTCTTTGCTGTTCTCGGAAAGATGCTGAACGTTCCAGAACATAACTTTCCCTTCCGGCATCTTCTTCTCCATTTGACGTGTTGGCGAGTGGTGACGTTTGCAGGATAGCTGCAGCAAAATGCGCGGATACATAAGCATGTAAAACGCGCGCATCAGTAATAATAAGAAAATTTACCATGACAATGTATTGCGAATTGCAGGCGATGACCAACTATTCCTTTTTGGAAGGGGCGTCGCATGCCGATGAATTAGCGCTGACCGCGGCGAACCTCGGCCTCGCCGGGCTGGCGGTCACTGACCGCAACACCCTGGCCGGGGTGGTGCAGGCCCATCTCGCCGCCAAGCGCCGCGGCTTGCCCTTTATCGTCGCTTGCCGGCTCGACCTGACCGACGGCCAAAGCCTGCTGGCGTACGTTCCCGACCGGCAGGCGTACGCCCGGCTGTCGCGGCTTTTGACGCTGGGTAAGCGCCGCGCCCCCAAGGGCAAATGCTTTCTCGACGCCGCCGACGTGCTGGCGGCGGCCGAAGGGCTGATTTTCGCGCAGGTTGCGCCGCCGGGGCCGCCCGACGACGGCTTGGCGGCCCAAACTCGCTTTTGGCGCGACCG
>CALGOL010000445.1 GCA_937960755.1 uncultured Azospirillum sp. | reverse complement strand
CCCTACACGATGCTCTTCCGATCTCGGCGCCGCCCCGCCCGGTGCGCACCATGGTCGCGACCCTAGCCCCGCTGGAGGAGGCGACGCGCTACGCCGCGGTGATTAAGCCGCGGGTCGAGGCCGACCTTGGCTTTCGCGTCGCCGGCAAGGTGACGGCGCGGCTCGTGGAAGTGGGGGCGCGGGTGAGCGCCGGCCAGCCCCTGGCGACCCTCGATCCCGCCGACTTGCAATTACAGGTGCGGGCGGCGCAAGCGCAATTGGCCTCCGCCAAGGCGGATGCGGAAAACGCGCGAGTCGACTATCGGCGTTATGAGCAGTTGAAGCAGGGCGAGTGGACGACGGCGCAGGAGCGCGACCGCCGCAAGACCTTGCTGGATAAGGCTGACGCCAAGGTCCGCGAGGTTGAGGCGTCATTGAACGTATTGCTCAACTCGCTGCAATACGCCTCGCTGACCGCCGACGGGCCGGGGGTGGTGACGGCGACGCTGGTGGAGCCGGGCCAGGTGGTTACCGCCGGCCAGCCAGCGGTGCGCATCGCCCGCGACGGCGAGCTGGAGGCGGTGGCGAATATCCCGGAACACCGTCTGGCCGCTTTGTCGGAACAGCGGTTGACGGTTGAACTCTGGTCGCTGCCCGGCGTCGCCATCGACGCCCGTTTGCGGGAAGTGGCGCCGGAGGCCGACGCTGCGGTGCGCACCTTCCAAGTCCGCGCCACGCTGATAAATCCGCCGGACGCCGCCCAATTGGGCATGACCGCCACTTTGTCGGCGCAGAACCGCGACGCGGCGCCCGTAGTGCGCCTGCCGTTGACCGCGCTGTCTCAGTACGACGGCAAAGCCTCGGTGTGGGTGGTGGACCCGGCTGAAAACCGCCTGACGCAGCGGCCGGTGACGGTGGCGGCTTATGTCGGCGACGACGCGGTGTTGTCGGCCGGCTTGGCGGGCGGCGAACGGGTGGTGACGGCGGGAACCCACAAGCTGACCGCCGGTGAAAAGGTCCGCCTGTGGGTCGAGGCGGCGCGATGAGCCGCGGCAATCTCTCCGCCTGGGCGTTGGCCCATCGCCCGCTGGTGCTGTTCTTCCTGCTGGCGTCGGTGCTGGCCGGCGCTTTGTCGTATCAGCGGCTGGGGCGGGCGGAAGACCCGCCCTTCACCTTTAAGGTCATGACGGTGTCGGCCTATTGGCCGGGCGCCACGGCGCGCGAAATGGAATTGCTGGTGGCCGACCGTATCGAAAAGGCGCTGGAAGGGCTGCCGTGGTTCGATCTGGTGCGCAGCTACTCCAAGCCCGGCGCCACCATGGTGTTCGTCCAGCTCGCCGACTCGACTCCGCCGAAAGAGGTCAAGGGTCTGTGGTATCAGGCGCGCAAACGGGTGGGCGACGTGGCGCAGACCCTGCCGGACGGAACCATCGGCCCGTTTTTCAATGACGAGTTCGGCGACGTCTATTCCTCTGTCTACGCCGTGGTCGGCGAAGAGTTCGGCTTCGCCGAACTGAAGCGCGCGGCCGACGACATGCGCGCCCGTCTGCTGCGGGTTCCCGGCGTGCGCAAGGTGGATCTGATTGGTTCCCAAGCGGAGCGGATTTATGTCGAGATCTCCAGCCAGCGACTGGCCAGCTTCGGCCTGACGGTGCAGGCGGTGATGGAGGCGTTGCAACGCGACAACGCCGTGACAGCGGCGGGCAGCGTCGACACCGCCTCCGACAAGGTGTTCGTTCGCGTCGACATGGGACTGGATACGGTGGCGCGGGTGAGCGCCTTGCCGGTGGGCTCGGGCGGCCGGCTCATCACCATCGGCGACGTGGCGGACGTCAGCCGCGGCTATGTCGACCCGCCCACCTACCTGATGCGCGCCCAAGGCCGCGCCGCGGTGGGGCTGGGGGTGGTGATGGCCGACGGCCGCAACGTGCTTAAACTTGGCGACGATCTCGGCCGCGCGATGGAAGGGATTCGCGCCGACCTGCCGGTCGGGATGGAGGCGCTGCAAATCGCCGACCAATCGCATGTCGTCACCAATTCGATCAGCGAATTCGTCAAGGCGCTGCTGGAGGCGCTGGGCATCGTCATGGCGGTCAGCTTCCTGTCGCTGGGGTGGCGCACCGGCACGGTGGTGGCGCTGACCGTGCCGCTGGTGTTGGCGATGGTCGCATCCACCATGCTGCTGCTGGGCATCGACCTTCACCGCATTTCGCTGGGCGCGCTGATTATCGCGCTGGGCCTCTTGGTGGACGACGCCATCATCGCGGTCGAGATGATGCATGTGAAGATGGAGCAGGGCTGGGACCGGCTGAAGGCCGGCGCCTTCGCCTACACCTCCACCGCATTTCCCATGCTGTCGGGCACCATCGTCACCGCGGTGGGCTTCGTGCCGGTGGGCTTCGCCCAATCTGCGGCCGGCGAGTACACCAACGCGATATTCTGGGTGGTGGGGGCGTCGTTGCTGCTGTCGTGGATCGCCGCGGTGATCTTCACGCCTTATCTCGGCTACATGCTGCTGCCCGACCCCAAGCACGGCGCGGAGAGCCATGGCGGGGGCCATGGGGGCGGACATGACGCGCACGACGTCTACGACAGCCGCCCTTACCGGATTTTCCGCGCCATGGTGACGGCTTGCGTGCGCTGGCGCTGGGTTTCCATCGCCGTCACCGTCATGCTTTTCATCGCCTCGGTCGCCGGTTTCGGTTTGGTGCAGCAGCAGTTTTTCCCCGCCTCGGCGCGCCCGGAATTGCTGGTGGACGTGCGGTTGGCGGAAGGTTCGGCCATCGCCGCCACCGACCGCGCCGTGCGCCGCCTGGAAAAGATTGTCGGCGCGTCGGAAGACGTTGAGCATTGGGCGACTTATGTCGGCGGCGGCAGCCCGCGCTTTTACCTGCCCCTCGACCAGCAGCTTCAGAACGACAATTTCGGCCAGCTTGTGGTGGTCACCAAGGGGCTGGAATCCCGTGAACGCCTGATCGGCTATCTGGAATCGCTGGCGGAAAGCGAGTTTCCCGAAGCCCGCGTCCGGGTTTCCCGGCTGGAGAACGGCCCGCCGGTGGGCTATCCGGTGCAATTCCGCGTCACCGGCCCCGACCCGGCGCAAATCCGCCGCACCGCCGAAGAAGTGCGCAAAGTGATGGCGGCCGATCCCAACCTCGCCAACCTGCACCTTGATTGGAACGAGCTCGCTAAGCGGGTGCGGCTGGAAGTCGACGTCGCCAAGGCCCGCGCGCTGGGCGTCACCCGGCAAGACCTGTCCAACGCCCTGCAACTGCTGCTGGGCGGGGTCAGCGCCACCCAGTACCGCGAGGGGGTGGAGCTGGTGGACGTGGTGTTGCGCACCTCCGACGCCGAACGGCTGGATTTGGGGCGGCTGGACGAATTGACCGTGCCGACCGGCCGCGGCGTTCCGGCCCCGCTGTCGCAGGTGGCGACGCTGCGTTACGAGTTTGAGGAGCCGATCTTGTGGCGGCGCAACCGCGAAACCGTGATGACGGTGAAGGGCGACGTGGTCGGCGGCTTGCAAGCCCCGGTGGTCAGCCAGCGGGTGGATAAGGCGCTGTCGGAACTGAAGGCTAAACTGCCGGACGGCTATCGAATCGCCATGGGCGGGGCGATTGAGGAAAGCGCCAAGGGTCAGACCTCCATCGCCGCCATGGTCCCGCTGATGATCCTGCTGATGGCGGTGACGCTGATGGTGCAGCTCCAAAGCTTCTCCCGCGTCTTTCTGGTGTTCTTGACCGCGCCCTTGGGCCTGATCGGGGTGACGGCGGCCTTGCTGCTGACCGGCATGCCGTTCGGCTTCGTCGCCACCTTGGGCGTCATCGCGCTGGCCGGCATCATCATGCGCAACTCGGTCATTCTGGTGGACCAGATCGACCAGGATATTCACGCCGGTCATTCGCCTTGGGAGGCGATCATCGGCGCCACCGTGCGGCGGGCGCGGCCCATCGCGCTGACCGCCGCCGCGGCGATCCTGGCGATGATCCCATTGACCCGCAACGTGTTCTGGGGGCCGATGGCGGTGTCGATGATGGGCGGGCTGGCGGTGGCGACCTTGTTGACGCTGTTCTTCCTGCCGGCGCTCTACGCCGCGTGGTTCAAGGTGCGGGAGGGGTGATTGTTCTGGGGTGATTGACGGGCCGTCCGCCGCTTGTCGTACAATTCGCTTATCGTTTTTGGGGAATATCGCGCAGAATACGCCGCAGGTGAGCGATCAGGAAAATGGGGGCGTCAATGCCGATAAATAGCGTCAATATCAGCATCGGCGCGATGAAGAGACAATTTTTCCGCCGCGAAAATACAAGCGATCAAGGCGTATTCGATCAAATATTCTGCAACCATGATTACAATATAATGAGGTTAGATCGCGGAAAAGAGATAAATCGTTATTACAACAAAATTATAGCATCGGGAAGAAAGCCTTTGATCGTCGACGCCGGAGCCAACATCGGCGCCGCGACGGTTTTTTTCCAAGGATGTTTTCCGGCGTCGCATGTTGTAGCGATTGAGCCGGAGGCGGGAAATTTTGCGATGCTTTCACGCAATACCGAAGGCTTAGAAGTAGAAAACATCCAAGGCGCTCTGACGTCGGCGCCGGGATACGTAACAATTCGCGATCCAAAAGTAGGGCACTGGGGATATCAGACCGCGCCCGTCGACGCCGAAATCGCCGGTAATATCGCCGGTAATGATGCGACGACATGCGTCACGGTTCGTCAAATATACGAAAAATACGTCAACCATTCACCATTTATTGTTAAAATTGATATAGAGGGCGGTGAAGAAAACCTATTCGCCGCGGATACGGATTGGGTTGAAAAAACCCCACTCATTATTATCGAATTGCACGACTGTATGATGCCAGGCAAGGCGCTCTCCCGAAATTTTTTGAAATGCGTATCGTCATACGACCGAGATTTTGTCTATATTGGCGAAA
The DNA here is from genome assembly GCA_937960755.1 of uncultured Azospirillum sp. Classification (GTDB taxonomy): domain Bacteria; phylum Pseudomonadota; class Alphaproteobacteria; order Azospirillales; family Azospirillaceae; genus Azospirillum. The sequence goes on along the minus strand of CALGOL010000445.1, from coordinate 13,757 downwards.
ATGTATTTTCAATATCCAATACGATCGGTTGATACCGATTGCAATGTGGTTCAAGGTGCAAGAAGGGCGAGGGCGGGGTCTTCCGCAACGGCGGTCGACGCACGATATGTCGTGACGTTGGTTCACCATTGCAGAAAAGGATGACGCCGTCATGGCCGCCGCCGCCGACCAGAATGCTGTGAGAGAGCATGACGTGGTGTTGCCGCCGGGCGCCGATCCCGACGCTTTGCGCCGGCTGGAGAAGCTGGCGCATTTGCTGGACGGCGCGTTTCGCTTGCCCGGCACGTCGATGCGCTTTGGCCTTGACGCCGCGCTGGGACTGATCCCCGGCGTCGGCGACATCGCCGCCAAGTTGATCGCCGCTTGGATGCTGGTGGAGGCGCGGCGCTTGCGTTTGCCGCCGCGACTGTTGGGGCGGATGGTCGGCAATCTCGCCATCGACGCGGCGGTCGGCGCCATTCCGTTGGTCGGCGACGCCGCCGATTTCTTCCTCAAGGCCAACCAGCGCAACATGCGGCTGATTCATGAGCATCTGCGTCTGGCGCCGGCGACCTAGAGCGCTTTGTGACCGGCAGGAATCGGTCAAACCGCGTTAGGGCTTTGTTTTGCCGCGTTTTCTGCGCCGAATCGGTATCCGCTTCGGCTGAAAACGCTCTAAACGCGCGTCCCCCTTTCCTAAACGTCCGCTTCGACATAAGTGTTTCATGAACGGCGCAATATGATAAGCGCATGAACGACAAGTCGGGGCGGCCGCGGATCGGGAGGAAATGGCGAACGAATATAAAATCCGCGACATCGCCGAAATCACCGGCGCGTCGCCCTCCACCTTGCGCCAGTGGGAGCAGCACGGCTTGCTGAACCCCGGCCGCACCAGCGGCGGCCAGCGGCTCTATAGCGCTGAAGACCTGGAAACCGTCCGCCACATCAAGCGGATGCGCGAAGTGCAAGGGCTTAATCTGTTGGCGATCCGTTCGGTGCTGAAGCCGAACGGCGCGGCGGCGAGCGACCAGGAGCCGGGGCAGGGGACGGCGGCGGAAAGCGGCGACAAGGAAAGTAAGGCCGGCGCGGCGGCGGTGGGCGACCGGCTGCGGGTGCTGCGCCGCAAGGCTGGCCTTTCGGTGCGCGAGGCGGCGGAGCAAACCGGCCTGCCGGCGTCTTTCATTAGCATGGTGGAGCGCACCTCGCGCGGCGCTTCGGTCGCCAGCCTGCAAAAGCTCGCCAATTGCTACGGCCTGTCGGTGCTGGAGCTGATGCGGCCGCCTGACGAGGCTCCAACGGCGGATGACGGCGTGGTGCGCGCGGCCGACGCTCGCGTCATGCCGATGTTCGGCCAGGGCGTCACCCTGCACCAACTGACGGAAAACGCCTCGCTTTTGTCGGGGCAAAAGTGGATTTTCGAGCCGGGCTCGGCCAGCGGCGGCAGTTATCGCCATGAAGGCGAAGAGTTTTTGTACGTGCTGGAAGGGCAGATCCAAATCCTGCTCGACGCCAATAGCGAATTCACCCTTGGCCCCGGCGACAGCATCACCTTCGACAGCCGCCGGCCGCACGGCTGGCGGGTGCCTGGGCCGACCCGCGCCGTCGTCTTGTGGATCAACACGCCGCCGACTTTTTAATAATCCCGCCGCCTAAACGCGCCATTTAAACGCGCTTAAACGGAGCCCGTTCGCCGATGACCGCCGATCCCGCCGCTTTTTCCGCCAGCATCGCCGCCGCTGTTTCGCTGGCGCCTTACGCCGCCCTGCTGGCGTTGATCTATGTTTATCTGGCGATCCGCGCCATCGGCGCGCGCCGCCGCGCCAAACTGGCGTTGGGGACCGGCGGCGACGCCGCCTTGCAGCGCGCGGTGCGGGTGCATGGCAATTTCGCCGAATACGCCCCCTTTGGCCTGCTGCTCATCTTGCTGGTCGGGCTGGCGGGGTGGGGGGCCTGGGCGGTCCATCTGCTGGGCGCGCTGCTGCTGGCGGGCCGCGCCGTTCACGCCTATGGCGTGTCGCAGGAAAAAGAGAACTTCCGCTATCGCATCGCCGGCATGATGACGACCTTCGGCGTGCTGGTCGGATCGGCGCTATTGCTGCTGGCTGCGGCGTTTATCGGCGTCAGCCCGTCTTGACAGGCGTATGCGCTCGCTTGCAGTCTGCTAATCCCCTTTAATCCGCCGGCCGTTGCGGCCGGCAAAGCTTGGAAGGCGTATTTCAAGTGTCCGCTCTATCCATCACGCTGCCCGACGGCGGCGTTCGTCAGTTCGACGGTCCGGTCTCAGGCGCTGAGATCGCGGCCTCCATCGGCGCGCGTCTCGCCAAAGACGCCCTCGCCATCAAGGTCGACGGCGTTTTGAAGGATCTGAGCACTACTATCACTACCGACGCGGCGATTGAGATCGTCACGCGCAGCCACGCCGACGCGCTGGAGATCATTCGCCACGACTGCGCCCATGTGCTGGCCGAAGCGGTGCAGGAGCTTTATCCCGGCACGCAAGTCACCATCGGCCCGTCGATCGCCACCGGCTTCTATTATGACTTCGCCCGCGACCAGCCCTTCACGCCGGACGATCTGGAAAAGATCGAAGCCAAGATGAAGGAGATCGTCGGCCGCGACAAACCGCTGGTGCGGGAGGAGTGGCCGCGCGCCGACGCCGTCGCCTATTTCAAGAATCTGGGCGAGCACTTCAAGGTCGAACTGATCGAAGGCCTGCCCGATGGCGAAGTCGTGTCGGTTTACCGTCAAGGCGACTGGCTCGACCTCTGCCGCGGGCCGCACGCCCCGTCGGTGGGCAAGGTCGGCATGGCCTTCAAGTTGATGAAGGTGGCCGGGGCCTATTGGCGCGGCGATCACCGCAACCCGATGCTTCAGCGCATCTACGGCACCGCCTGGCGGGACGAGAAGGAGCTGAAGGCCCATCTGCACATGCTGGAGGAAGCGGAAAAGCGCGACCATCGCAAGCTGGGCAAGGAATTGGGTCTGTTCCACCAGCAAGAAGAAGCGGCGGGGTCGGTGTTCTGGCACCCCAAGGGCTGGACGGTTTACCGGACGCTGGAGAACTACATCCGCGCCAAGCTGGCGGAAGCCGATTACGTCGAAGTGCGCACGCCGCAACTGGTGGACTCGTCGCTGTTCAAGGCGTCGGGCCACTGGGATATGTACGGCGACAACATGTTCAAGGTGTCGGTGGACGACGGCGAAAAGATGCTGGGCGTCAAGCCGATGAACTGTCCCGGCCATGTGCAGATTTTCAAGCAGGGTCTGAAGTCTTACCGTGACCTGCCGATGCGGGTCGCCGAGTTCGGCTCCTGCCACCGCAACGAGCCGTCGGGCGCGCTGCACGGCATCTTGCGGGTGCGCGCCTTCACCCAGGACGACGCGCACATCTTCTGCACCGCCGATCAGGTGCCGTCCGAGTCGGCGGAATATTTCAAGCTGCAACTCAGCGTCTACCAGGACCTTGGCTTCGACAAGATCGACGTCAAGCTGGCGCTGCGCCCCGACGTGCGCGCCGGCACGGACGAAGTTTGGGACAAGGCGGAAGAAGGTTTGCGCGCCGCGTTGCGTGAGGCCGGCCTGCCGTTTGAGGAGCTGCCGGGCGAAGGCGCCTTCTACGGCCCGAAGGTGGAATTCCACCTCACCGACGCCATCGGCCGCACCTGGCAGTGCGGCACCTTGCAGCTTGATTTCGTGCTGCCGGAGCGACTCGACGCCTCCTATATCGGCGAGGACGGGGCGCGTCACCGCCCGGTGATGCTGCATCGGGCGATTTTGGGCTCGCTGGAGCGTTTTATCGGCATGTTGATCGAACACCACGCCGGCAAATTTCCGATGTGGCTGGCGCCGGTTCAAGCGGTGGTGGCGACCATCACCTCGGAAGCGGACGGTTACGCTGAAGAGGTGTATAAGCTGCTGAAAAAGAAGGGTATTCGGGCGGAGATCGACACCCGCAACGAAAAAATCAACCTCAAGGTCCGCGAACACAGCCTGCAAAAAGTCCCGGCGCTGCTGGTGGTGGGCAAGCGCGAGGCCGAAGAACGCACTGTGGCGCTGCGTCGTTTGGGTAGCAAGGATCAGGAAGTTCTTGCCCTCGACGACGTCTTGAATAAACTCTATAGCGAGTCGCGGTCTCCCGCCGCCAATGCGGCCGAGGGATTGGGCGACACGCCGTTCTAAATCATCCGCCAACGGCCCGGCGCATCGTGTGATGCGCTGCGGCGGCGGATCAACTTATTGATGGAGAAGATTCCATAGCACGGATTCCGTCGGAAGCAGCGCCGACCCGCGATGGACCGCGGGTGAACAGAGAAATTACGGCGCGTACCGTTCGCCTTGTCGGCGCTGATGGTGAAATGGTCGGCGTGGTGTCGCTGCGCGACGCCTTGCTGGCGGCCGAAGACGCTAATCTCGACCTTGTCGAGGTGGCGCCGCAGGCTGAACCGCCGGTCTGCAAGATCCTCGACTACGGCAAGTTCAAGTTCGAGGCGCAGAAAAAGGCCGCCGAGGCCCGCAAGAAGCAAAAAGTCATCGAGGTGAAGGAGATCAAACTCCGACCCAACATCGATGACAATGACTACGACGTCAAAATGCGGGCGGCGAAGCGCTTCCTGGAAGAAGGCGACAAGGTCAAGGTCACCATGCGCTTCCGCGGCCGTGAAATGGCGCACCAGGATCTCGGCATGAACGTGCTGATGCGGGTGCGAGACGAGCTGGAAGAGCTGGCCAAGATTGAGCAGATGCCCAAGCTGGAAGGCCGGCAGATGATTATGGTGCTGGCGCCGCGCTGACCGGCTTCGCTATAGGTTTTTAAAGCAAAACCTCCGTTGCGGCGATGCAGCGGGGGTTTTGTTTTGTTGCGCCAATCGAAGAATTGACTCTTCACCGTCATTCCCGCGAAGGCGCATGGCTGTCCGGGATTTTTTAGGCTTATACCGCCCCGCCGAATGACTGACCCTTGGGGTCAGTCCGGCGAAGGCGGTGACGCTCAATCGCCGCGCGGGCGTCACCAATCCGCCTAAAGGTCAATCTTGCGGCGGATTGGTATTGCACCAGTTCGCTAGTTGACGGCTGATTGTCACCAGTTGGGCGGCGGCGTGTTGTATTGGCGGCCAGTATCGGCAGCCTTTTGTGGCGGGCGCCGCACGAGCGGACGCCGAACGCCTGTTCGCAATCTATCGCCTGACGGGTCTGCTTGTCGGTTAACCCACTGAAATTCTTTATATTACGGGACAGTGGATGAATTTTGAATCATTTACCCGTAATTTCTTTTTTCCTCAATGTGCTAGGCCGTGTTTGTCACAAAACTCGTCCCCCTTCTCTCCGCGCAAGAAAAAAGCCGAGGCGGGGGCCTCGGCTTCAAAGTCGGTATAGGGAGGGTTAGAGACGAGGAGTTTTGTATATCAGTCCCGTTCCCTCCTCTTTGACCTGAATCAAATCGTTTGTTTGGTCTACAAATCTTCTGGAACCATGTCGATGGCGCCACAGGGGCATTCCGCCGCGCATAGCCCGCAGCCCTTGCAGAAGTCGTAGTTGAATTTGAAGCGGTTCCCCGGTCCCAGCTTAATCACTGCATTGTCGGGGCAAACCCCGAAACAGTTGTCACATTCAAAGCAGTTGCCGCAGGATAAACAACGCCGCGCCTCGAACAGCGCGTTGCTTTCATCCAGGCCGCCTTTAACTTCGTCGAAGCTGCTTTGACGGCGCAACAGGTCGAGCGTCGGCTGCACCGAGGCCGGCGCGTCGGAATAGTACCAAGTATTCAGCCGATCATGGACCGCCACCGCGGCTTTCGGCGGCGCGGCGTAGCTCTCGCCCTTCAGGTAAGCGTCGATGCAGCGCGCCGCCTTTTTGCCGTGCCCCACCGCCACCGTGACGGTTCTTTCAGAAGGCACCATGTCGCCGCCGCAAAACAGCCCCGGATAGCCCGTCATCAGATCCGGCCCCACCGCGACGGTGTGGTCCTTGTTCACCGTCACGCCGGGGATTTGCGTCACGACGGAAACATCCACGTCTTGCCCCAGCGCCAGAATCAGCGTGTCGGCGCCGATGGTCTCGACCTCGCCGGTCGGCTGCGGCCAGCCCTTTTCATCGAGGGCCATTTTCTCAACCACCATCTCGCCGTCGTCCAGCCGCTTGATGGTGCGCAGCCAGTGGACGGCGACGCCCTCCTCCAACGCCTCCTCCACCTCGAAATCATGGGCCGGCATCATCTCCCGCGTGCGGCGGTAGACGATCAAGGCTTCTTCGGCCCCCAGCCGTTTGGCGGTGCGGGCGACGTCGATGGCGGTGTTGCCGCCGCCGTAGACCACCACGCGGCGGCCGAGCTTGGGCGGCTCCTCGCCCGATTCCATCGAGCGCAGCACCGACACGGCGTCTAAAATCCGCCCCGCCGACACCGCGGGAATGTCCACCTTCTTGGCCAGATGCGCGCCGATGGCGGCGAAGCAGGCGTCATAGCCGCCGTCTTTCATCGCCGCCGGGATATCGTCGATCTTTGCGTTGAGTTTCAGTTCGACGCCCAAATCGACGATGCGCTGAATCTCCGCGTCCAGCACGTCCCGCGGCAGGCGGTACTTCGGAATGCCGAAGCGCATCATGCCGCCGGCTTTCGGCCCGGCGTCGGCCAGCGTCACGGCGTGCCCCAGCCGCGCCAGATGATAGGCCGCCGACAGGCCCGACGGCCCCGCCCCCACCACCAGCACCTTCTTGCCCGAAGGTGGCGCGTCCGCCGCGACTCGCCAGCCTTCGCGGATCGCCAGATCGCCAAGGAAGCGTTCGACGGCGTGAATGCTCACCGCCTCATCCAGCTTGCCGCGGTTGCAGGCCCCTTCGCAGGTGTGATAGCAGGCCCGCCCCATGACGGCGGGCAGCGGGTTGTCGCGCATCAGCACGTCCCACGCGGCGCGGTAATCGCCGGATTCGGCGTGGAACAGCCAGCCTTGAATGTTCTCCCCCGCAGGGCATTGGGCGTTGCAGGGGGGCAGATGGTCGCCGTAGACCGGCTTCGTGGTGCGCCATGTTCCGGTGCGGTTGGCCAGCGAGGTGCCGACGTCCAGCGTGATGGCGAAGGGGTGTTGATGGCTCATCAGACGGCTCCTTCGTCGCGCAGCAGGTTGAAGCGGCGGCAATTCTCGTCAGCTTGCGCCTGAAGCCGCGCCAAAGCCTCGGACCCGTGCGGGTTGTCGGGCTTGAACAGATGGGCGAAGCGCTTTTGCGGTTTGAGGTATTCGATCACCGGAACCTTGCGGCGAATGGCGCGCGACGAGGTCACGACCCCGTGTTCGGCTTCGAACAGCGGGAAAAAGCCGCTTTCCATGGCGAGGCGCGCCAATTTGATGGTGTCATGCGCCGCCGAGCCCCAGCCGAGCGGGCAGGGGACCATCACATGCAGGTAACGGGCGCCGCGGATGCTCATGGCTTTGGTCGCCTTGGCCTCCAGATCGTGCAGATCGGCGACCGATGCGGTGGCGACATAGGGGATGTTGTGCGCCATGGCGATCAGCGGCACGTTCTTGCCGGTGCCGAAGACGTTGCCTGGCGCTTCCCCCACCGCCGGCGTGGTGGCGGTTCTGGCGCCCCCCGGCGTGGCGGAGGAACGCTGCACCCCGGTGTTCATGTAGCCTTCGTTGTCGTAACAGATGTAGAGCACGTCGTCGTTGCGCTCAAACATCCCCGACAGACAGCCGAAGCCGATGTCGGTGGTGCCGCCGTCGCCGCCCTGGGCGATCACCCGCACCTGCGGCCGTTTCTTCACCCGCTGCGCCGCCGCGACCCCGGAGGCCACCGCCGCGGCGTTGCCGAACAGCGAATGCAGCCACGACACTTGCCACGAGGTTTCCGGGTAAGGCGTGGTGAACACCTCCAGGCAGCCGGTGGCGTTGACGCAGATGAGTTGCCCGTCGGTCGCCCGCATGGCGGCGTCCAGCGCATAGCGGGCGCCCAAGGCTTCGCCGCAGCCCTGGCAGGCGCGGTGGCCGCAGGTGATGGCGTTGGTGCGCTCAGCCGACGCCTGCACCGTGCGCTGTTCCGGGTCGAGCAGGCGATTGCCCACCGTCAAAGTGCCGGTCTGATAAAACTTAACTGTTTGATTATCTATAGGTTTGCTCATGGCCGGTCCCCTTCACAGCACGGTTTGGGCGTTGGGGCCCAACCGGCGCAGCACGTTTTCGGCGATGGGGCCGGCGCGCCGCACCGCGTCCATCCGGCGGATTTCCGCCGACACCAGATCCTCTTTCAGGTCGAGGAAATGGACATCGTAATGCGGTTCCGCCGCCGCCCGCGCCATGAAGTCCTTCAGCGACGATTTCAGGATCGGTCGGCCGCCCAGGCCGGCGATCAGGGTGTAGACGCGGGTCGGATGGCCGCGCAGCGCCATGCGGACGTGCGAGGCGAGAACCCCGCCCATGCCCACCGCCAGCGCCTTTTCCACCACCACCACGCGGTGGGCGTCCAACAACGCTTGGCGCACGTCGTCCAATGGGAAGGGGCGGAAGGAGCAGATCGAGACGACGCCGATCTTGGCGCCGGCTTCGCGCATCTCGTCCACCATGTCCTTCAGCGTGCCGATCACCGAGCCCATGGCCACCACCACGGTTTCGGCGTCCTCACAACGATAGCTGCGGATCAGTCCGCCGGACTCGCGGCCGAAGATCGCCTTGTACTCCTCGGCCATGGCCGGGATGCGCTCCAGCGCCCGCATTTGCTTGTGGTGGGCGAGATAGCGCACCTCCATAAACGCTTCGGGGCCGACCATGGCGCCGATAGACATTGGCTTGGCCGGGTCCACCGACTGCACCGGGTCGAAGGGCGGCAGAAAGGCGTCGACCTGTTCTTGGGACGGGATGTCCACCCGCTCCACCGCGTGGGTGAGGATGAAGCCGTCGACGTTGACCATCACCGGACAGGAAAGTTCTTCGGCCAGCTTGAAGGCTTGGATGTGCAGGTCGACCGCTTCTTGGTTGGTTTCGGCGAACAGCATGATCCAGCCGGCGTCGCGCACCGACATGGCGTCGGAATGGTCGTTCCAGATGTTGATCGGCGCGCCGATGGCGCGGTTGCCCAGGGTCATGACGATAGGCAGGCCAAGGCCGGAGGCGTTGTAGACCGCCTCCATCATAAACAAGAGGCCTTGACTGGATGTCGCGGTGTAGGTGCGGGCGCCGGCGGCGGAGGAGCCGATACCCACCGACAAGGCGGCGAATTCCGACTCGACGTTGATATACTCGCAGTCGTTCAAATGGCCGTCGCGGACCATTTCCGCCAACCCTTCGACGATGTGGGTTTGCGGCGTGATGGGATAGGCGCAGATCACTTCCGGGCGGCACAGTGCTATGGCCTCGGCCATGGCGTGGCTGCCTTCGATTTGTTTCAGCATGTCGGTCGCTCCAAAAAGGAGGCGGAAATCAGGCGAGGCAGTGCTGGTAAGCGGCCTCGGCGGCGCGGACGTTGGCTTCGCCCACCTTGCCGGGGAAGGCTTGGCGGATCGCCTCCTTCACCGAATCCATGTGGATTTGGCCGGTGACGGCGGCGAAACCGCCCAGCAGCGCCGCGTTGGGCATCGGTCGCCCGACGTGCTCACGGGCGATTTCCGACGCCGGCACGGTGTGGGCGTGGCCCTTGGGGAAGCGGGCCATGTAGTCGGCGATGTGCAGCGCCTCGTAACTGGCTGTCGTGTTGATGAGGACGTAGCCCGTGTCGGGCAGTCCTTGAAAGACGTCCACCGAATGGAACAGGGTGGGGTCTTGCACGATCAGCGCGTCGGGGGCGAGGATCGGTTCGCGGCTGCGGATTTCCTTGTCGTCGATGCGGCAGAACGACACCACCGGCGCGCCGGTGCGTTCCGAGCCGAAACTGGGGAACGCCTGGGCGTGGCGTCCTTCCAAGAATGCGGCGACGGAAAGCATTTCGGCTGCGGTGACGACGCCTTGTCCGCCCCGTCCGTGAAAACGGATCTGGAACATGTGGGCGCTCCTCCCGGAAGCTTTTGGCGGATTTATTTTTATTTCCGCAGCTTGCCCGAGCGGGGAGGCCGGCTCATTGATCCAGCGCAAAAAGGTAATACCGGTTGGGGGGCTTGCGCCGACCGGGCGGCGCGCTTATCTTGGGAACAGGGGAAAAGGGGTGCCACCCTTTCCCCCCGCTCCGGTTCTAAATCTTAGAACATCTCAAGCAGCAGCTTGACGATTTCCAGGATCAGAACCAGAAGGGTTAGAAGCTCTTTAAGCATTCTGTTCTTCCCCTTCGATGTGGCGGGGGAGGCGGCCTTTCCGCCCCCCTGACCACGCCGGGAAGCATAGCCGAAAACCTAAAAAAAATTTCACGCATTTGTATTGATCGGCTGGGGCGAATCAGCCCGTCAGGTGAATTTCTGTTGGTGGAAAATCCCTTAAATTTAGGCGTCAGCCTTGCGCCAGCCGTTCCGGCGGCAAGCGGACGGCAGCGACGCTGCCGGCGCCTTTTTCGCTTTCCAGCGTGAATTCGCCGCCGTGCGCTTCGATCAACGCCTTGACCAGCGGCAAGCCCAGCCCTGCGCCCTGCGCCCGTTGCGCCGCGTCGCCCAGTTGGCCGAACGGCTCCATCGCGGTGCGTAATTCTTCCGCCGTCATGCCGACGCCGTCGTCGCGCACTTGCAGGAACGGACGGCCGTCGTCGCCGACGCCGGTGCGCAATTGCACGGTCCCGCCTTCCGCGGTGAACTTGATCGCGTTGCCCAGCAGATTGATGACAATTTGCGACAAGCGACGACGATCCGCCCGCACTACAACCGGCCGTTCAGCGACGTTTTTCAGCGTCACGCCGCCGCGCGTCGCCCGGTCCCCCAGCAGATCAACGCCGCTCTCCGCCACATCGGCCAAATCAAACACGTCGTCGCTGAGATCGGCCCGGCCGGCCTCGACCCTGGCGATGTCGAGCGCATCATTCACCAGCGCCAGCAAATGTTCGCCGGCGTCCATAATGCGTTGCGCCTGACGGGCGTGACTTGGGGTCAGCGGCGCGGTCTGGTCGTGCAGCATCAGTTGCGAAAAGCCGATCACCGCATTGAGCGGCGTGCGCAGCTCGTGACTCATCTGCGACAAGAACGCGGTCTTCGCGGCGTTGGCGGCTTCGGCTTGCGCGGCCGCATGCTCCAACTTCGCCTCCTTGACCTTCAAGGCGGCGATGCGTTCAATCTGCGACAAGTTCTGATAGACGCGACAGAAAAACTCCTCCGGCTCAAACGGCTTGTTGAGATAGTCGTTGGCGCCGCATTTCATGAAATTCGCCGACACCACCTTGTTGCCGTAAGCCGACAGGCCGATAATGACGAAGGAATCATGGTCGCGCTTGGCGCGCAGCCGGCGGGTCAACTCGCAGCCGTTCATTCCCGGCATGTTGTAATCGACAATCGCCATCTTGAGATCGGGGTTTTCCTCCAGCGCTTTCAACGCCGACAGCCCGTCCGTCGCCTCAACGATGCGGAAACGATGCAAGGTCAAATACCGGCGCAGCAATTGCCGCGTCACCCGCGAATCGTCCACCACCAGAATGCCGATGTCGCCGTTGCGACCCAGCCGGTGGATCAGTTCCAGCACCGTCTCCACCCCGTTGGGGGTGTCCTTGGCGACGTAGTCCACCACGCCCTTCGCCAGCACGAATTCGCGCACTTCGTCGGTGAAGCTGCCGGTGAAGACGATCGAGGGAATGTGGTGCTTGGCGACCTCGTCAATCACCTCGCCGTTCGGCGCGTCCGGCAGATTAAGATCGAGCAGCGCGACGTAGACTTCCGCCCCGCGTTCCGCCAGCACCTTGCGGGTTTCGGCCAGCGAACCGGCTGAGATCATGTCGAAACCCAGCCGTTCAACAACGCCCCAACGGACGACGGAGAGGAAGAAACGACTGTCTTCGGCGACGAAAACCAGAGGCTTCATTCCGCCAATCCCTAACTAACGCGCGGAGACGCCGTCGCTCGCCCGAAAGGATAGCGGCAATCCTGCACCCGGAAAAGCGGTTTAACCTTAAAAAAGGCGATGTTTAATCAAACCAGCCGGCCCTGCTCCATCGCCGCGCGGATGAAGCTGGCGAACAACGGGTGCGGATCGAACGGCTTCGACTTCAGTTCAGGGTGGAACTGCACGCCGATGAACCAGGGATGATCGGCGATTTCGACGATTTCCGGCAATTCGCCGTCCGGCGACAGGCCGGAGAAGCACAAGCCGACCTTTTCCAGCCGGTCGCGGTAGTAGACGTTGACCTCGTAGCGGTGGCGGTGACGCTCATCAATCCGCACCGCGTTGTAGATGTCGGCGACCCGGCTGCCCGGCGTCAGCACGGCGGGATAGGACCCCAGCCGCATGGTGCCGCCAAGATCGCCGTCTTGCGCCCGCTTTTCCGTGCGGTTGCCCGCCACCCATTCGGTCATCAAGCCGACCACCGGATTGCCGGGGCGGCCCAGTTCGGTGGAGCCGGCGTCGACGATGCCCGCCAGATTGCGCGCCGCTTCGATCACCGCCATCTGCATGCCGAAGCAAATGCCGAAATACGGGATGCGCCGTTCGCGGGCGAACTGGGCGGCGCGGATCTTGCCTTCCGTGCCCCGTACGCCGAAGCCGCCGGGTACAAGAATACCGTGTACGCCTTCCAACTGTTGTACGGCGCCGTCGGTTTCGAACACTTCGGCGTCGATCCAGTCCAGCTTGACCTTGACGTTGTTGGCCAAGCCGCCGTGCATCAGCGCTTCCGACAGCGACTTATAGGAATCCAGCAGCTTGGTGTATTTGCCGACCACGGCGATGGTGACCTCGCCTTCCGGCTGGCGCACCTTGCGCATGATGCCGGTCCAGCGCGACAGATCGGGCTCCCCTTCCACCGGCAGGCCGAAATAATTCAGCACCTGGGTGTCGAAGCCTTCTTCGTGATAGCTGATCGGCACTTGATAAATGCTGTCGACGTCCAGCGCGGCGATCACCCGTTCCGGGCGGATGTTGCAGAACAGCGCGATCTTGCGGCGCTCGCCTTCCGGGATCTCGCGATCGGCGCGGCACACCAGAATGCCGGCCTGAATGCCCACCGACAGCAGTTCCTTCACCGAATGCTGGGTCGGCTTGGTCTTCAACTCGCCCGCGGTGGGGATGTAGGGCAACAGGGTCAGGTGGACGAACAGCGCCCGTTCGGGCCCGACTTCATTGCCGAACTGGCGGATGGCTTCCAGGAAGGGCAGGGACTCGATGTCGCCCACCGTGCCGCCGATTTCGCACAAGACAAAGTCTTCGTCCGTCAGATCGGAGCGGATGAATTCTTTGATTTCGTCGGTGACGTGCGGGATCACCTGCACCGTGCCGCCTTCGTAGTCGCCGCGGCGCTCCTTGCGAATCACCGTGTCGTAGATGCGGCCGGTGGTGACGTTGTCGGACTTGCGCGCCGCCACGCCGGTGAAGCGCTCGTAATGCCCAAGGTCAAGGTCGGTTTCCGCCCCGTCGTCGGTGACGTAAACTTCGCCGTGCTGATAGGGGCTCATGGTGCCGGGGTCGACGTTGAGGTACGGGTCGAGCTTGCGCATCCGCACCTTGTAGCCGCGGGCTTGCAGCAGCGCCGCCAGCGCCGCCGAAGCGATGCCCTTGCCAAGCGATGAAACCACGCCGCCGGTGATGAAAATAAAGCGCGTCATGGCGGAAGTCCCCGTCCGCAAAATGAAATCGACAATGTCGTCGGGGCGCGGTTCAGGCGCGCCGACGGCAGGGGTTCAGGTCGGGCGCTTACAGATCGGAAGAGCACACGTCTGAACTCCAGTCACCTTGTAA
>CALGOL010000444.1 GCA_937960755.1 uncultured Azospirillum sp. | reverse complement strand
CAAACCGCCCTGGCCGCCGCCCGCGGTCCCGACGACATCCGCTGGGACAAGGGCGCCTGCCGCTTTTGCGGCACCGGCTGCGGCGTGCTGGTGGGGGTGAAGAACGGCAAAGTGGTGGCGACCCAGGGCGACCCCGACGCGCCGGTCAACCGCGGCCTCAACTGCATCAAGGGCTACTTCCTTTCCAAGATCATGTACGGCGAGGATCGGCTGAAGACGCCGCTCTTGCGCATGAAGAACGGCAAGTTCGACAAGGAAGGCGACTTCCAGCCGATCACCTGGGACCAAGCCTTCGACATCATGGCGGAAAAGTGGAAGGCCGCCTTGAAGGACAAAGGCCCGTCCGCCGTCGGCATGTTCGGCTCGGGGCAGTGGACGGTGTGGGAAGGCTACGCCGCCTCCAAGCTCTATAAGGCCGGTTTCCGCTCCAACAACCTCGACCCCAACGCGCGGCACTGCATGGCCTCGGCGGTGGCGGGCTTCATGCGCACCTTCGGCATCGACGAGCCGATGGGCTGCTACGACGACATCGAGAACGCCGACGCCTTCGTGCTGTGGGGCTCGAACATGTCGGAAATGCACCCGATCTTGTGGTCGCGCATCACCGACCGCCGGCTGACCCACGCCGAATGCAAGGTCGCGGTGCTGTCGACCTTCGAGCATCGCTCGTACGAGCTGGCCGACCTGAAGCTGACCTTCGTCCCGCAATCCGATCTGGCGATCCTCAACTACATCGCCAATTACATCATCCAGACCGGGCGCATCGACCCGGACTTCATCGCCAAGCATGTGAACTTCAAGAAGGGCGTCACCGACATCGGCTACGGCCTGCGCCCCGACCATCCCTTGGAAAAGGACGCCAAGGACGCCAAGGACCCCAACAAGTCGGAGCCGATGAGCTTCGACGAGTTCAAGGCGTTCGTCGCCGAATACACAGTTGAAAAGGCCTCGCAGATTTCCGGCGTGCCCGCCGATAAGCTGCAAGCGCTGGCGGAGATGTACGCCGACCCGAAGGTTAAAGTGGTCTCTTACTGGACCATGGGCTTCAACCAGCACACCCGCGGCACCTGGGCGAATAATCTGGTTTATAACATCCACCTGCTGACCGGCAAAATCTCCAAGCCCGGCTGCGGCCCGTTCTCGCTGACCGGCCAGCCCTCGGCTTGCGGCACGGCGCGCGAAGTCGGCACCTTCGCCCACCGCCTGCCCGCCGACATGGTGGTGACCAACCCGGCCCACCGCAAAATCACCGAAGAATTGTGGAAACTGCCGGAAGGAACCCTGCCCGACAAGATCGGCTTCCACGCCGTGTTGCAGCACCGCATGATGAAGGACGGCAAGCTCAACGCATATTGGGTGATGTGCACCAATAATATGCAAGCCGCCCCCAACATGAACGAGGAAAGCTTTCCGGGCTATCGCAACCCGGCCAACTTCGTCGTCGTGTCCGACCCCTATCCCACCGTCACCGCGCTGGCCGCCGATTTGATCCTGCCCACCGCCATGTGGATGGAGAAGGAAGGCGCCTACGGCAACGCCGAACGCCGCACCCAGTTCTGGCGCCAGCAGGTCAAGGCGCCTGGCGAAGCCAAGTCGGATCTTTGGCAGTTGATGGAGTTTTCCAAGCGCTTCAAGGTCGAAGAAGTGTGGCCGGCCGAATTGATCGCCAAGAAGCCCGAGCTTGCCGGCAAGACGCTGTACGACGTCCTCTACGCCAACGGTCAGGTCGACAAGTACGGCGTCGACCAATTGCAGGCGGGTTTCGACAACGACGAATCAAAGCACTTCGGCTACTACGTCCAAAAGGGGCTGTTTGAAGAATACGCCGCTTTCGGTCGCGGCCATGGCCACGATCTGGCGGACTTCGAGCAGTATCACAAGGCGCGCGGCCTGCGCTGGCCGGTGGTGGACAATAAGGAAACCCTGTGGCGCTTCCGCGAAGGCTACGACCCCTACGTCAAGGCCGGCGAAGGCGTGAAGTTCTACGGGCATAAGGACGGCAAGGCCAACATCTTCGCCCTGCCCTACCAGCCGGCCGCCGAAAGCCCGGACAAGGAATACGACCTGTGGCTGGTGACCGGCCGCGTGCTGGAGCACTGGCATTCCGGTTCGATGACCCGCCGAGTGCCGGAACTGCACCGCGCTTATCCCAACGCGCAAGTCTTCATGCACCCGGAAGACGCCAAGGAGCGGGGCTTGCGCCGCGGCATGGCGGTCAAGCTGCAAACCCGGCGCGGCGAAGTGGTGACGCGGGTGGAGACCCAAGGCCGCAACAAGCCGCCCAAGGGCGTGGTCTACATCCCGTGGTTCGACGAAAGCCAGTTGGTCAACAAGCTTACCCTCGACGCCACCTGCCCGATCTCGAAAGAGACCGACTTCAAGAAGTGCGCCGTCAAGGTGTTGAAGGCGTAACGGCGGCGAGGCGGAAAAAACCAACCTCTCCCCCCTGGGGAGAGGTCGGAGGCGTCAGCCTCCGGGTGAGGGGGCGCACGGTCGGCAGACCGGTAAACCCTCACTTCGCAAATTTTCCCCCTCACCCAACCCTCTCCCCTGGGGGGAGAGGGCTTTAGCCGCCTTGTCTCCCGCTCGACCGGAACCATCCCCATGACCGCAACCGATCCAGATAGAAGGCGGTTTT
>CALGOL010000443.1 GCA_937960755.1 uncultured Azospirillum sp. | reverse complement strand
CAGTTCGACGGCAGAGCCCAAACCGCCCAGCGCCACGGCGACGGTAAGCGTCGCCGCCGCCTGCCGCCCGGTCAGGCCAGACAACAGGCCGCGCCGCATTGGCCCGCCGTCATGTCCCGCCGCCATGCCGCGATCAGCCGAACGCGAGGTCGAGCGTCGGCATCAAACGCTGAAGGTTGCGCAGCGATTTGCCCTGCCAGGGAATACGCTCCGACGCGACGATGCGGAGCGACCCGCTGGCGTTGCGGGTTTCGATGACGAAGCGCGACATCATGGCGATGCCCGAACTGTTGAGGAATTCCAGTTCGGTGACGTCGATGGTCAGCGGCCGCCCGCCCGCGGCGGCGGCGTTCAGCGCATCGACGATGGGGGCGTATTCCGTCATGCCGTTGAGGCGCAGCACGCCCTTCAAAGCGATAGCTCCATCCGCCGCGTCGCGCAGAACGACGTAACCCTCTCCCGTCAACACCGTTTCCATTGTTATGTGCTCGTTCGTTGGCCGCTGGGTGCTTATTTTTTCACGACATTTAAGACTGTCGGCTCAGATGTCCAGTTCCACTTGGGTGGTGACGAGCGCTTCGCCATTATCTTGCTCATGAACGATCTGAAACGCCAGCTTCGCGCCGTAATCATTCACCATCGTGAGCAGACCAAGACCGGAACCGCTCTCGCCGCCGCCGTTTTCCATCTGCCTTATCAACATGTCGGCCGCGCCCAGTTCGGCCAGTCCGGCGATGAAGGCGCGCAGCGTGTCGACTCGAGAGGGCGCGGCGGTGTTGGTCTGATGGAAGATGATCCGGGTTTCCTCCAAATGCAGCCGCATGGAGATCGGCCGCCCGGTTTCGGCGTCGCCATATTTCATGGCGTTTTCCAGCAACTCGTTCGCCACATAGCCCACCGCCGCCGCCACTTCGGCTTTGCGGCCGGCGGCGGCGTCGCCGCTGTCGTCGGCGGGCAGAAAGGTGCTGACGTAGCCGGCCAGAAAATCAGCCGACAAGCCGTTGTTGCGCCAACGCTGTTGCAGCGGCGTGGACGACGGGGAGAAACGCAGGCTAAGGCTTTCGCCGGTGCGGTTTTCATCCAGTTCGATGAAGTCGCCGAACGTTTCGATCATGCTTTGCTGGCTCATAAATCCGTTCCGAAATCAGTGCTGACGACAATATTGCGGCCGAGGCGTTTGGCGGCGTAAAGCCGGCGATCCGCTTCCGACACCATGTCCCAGGGCGAGCCTGACGGCGAACTGATGCGGGTGGCGACCCCGATGGAGATGGAGACGCGGCCCAACGGCGACGCGGCGTGCGCCATGTTTCGCCGTCCTAACGCCGCCTGCAGGTCTTCCGCCACCGCCACCGCGCCTTCCAGCCCGGTTTCCGGCAGCAGCACCGCGAACTCCTCGCCGCCGTAGCGGGCCGCCAAGTCGGGCGGTCGGCGGCACACCGATTCAATATCGCGGGCCACCGCCACCAAACACTTATCGCCAGCCTGATGGCCGTAGAAATCGTTGTAGCCCTTAAACCAGTCGACATCGCACATCAGCACGGAAATCGACCGGCGCTGTCGGGCGCACCGCCGCCATTCCCGCTCCAGCGCGGCGTCGAAGCCGCGGCGGTTGGGAATGCGGGTCAGGCTGTCCATGCGCGACAGCTCTTCCGCCTGATTGTAGCGGGCCAGCCATTCCAGATCGATGTCGTCGGAATGTTCGGTGATGGTTTTCACCAATATTTCAAGGTCTTGGCGTTGTTGAGAAATCGCCGACACCAGCATGTTCAGCTTTTTCTCGGCCTGGATGCGCTCCTTGATTTCGCTTTCCAGCCTGCGGTTGAGGTCCATCAGGTCGGATTCGACCGCGTCGCCGTGCTCCACCGCCGTTTCCAGCGCCAATTCCAGATCGCGCTTCTCCCGCTCCAGCGCCTCGACCCGGAGCGCCAGCGTTTCGGCGTCTGTCGCGCCGCGGGTTTGCGTCTCCAAATCCTCCACGGCTTTGCGGTTCATTCATCCCCCAAGACATGAAAATGCGACGCAAGCGTAGATGCTAAGCGCCGTCAGAATGATTATAACCGAGTAGACCTTTCGTCGAAAGCGGCCTTTGGCGGGTGCGCGCAAATACGCCGACCGCGGCGCGCCGCTCGATTTTTCCGGCGGCGAACCGATTCGCCGCGCCTTGAGCCGGGGCGCACGCTCCGCTACAAAGCCCGACGAATCGGCGTCGCCGCGGGCGACGCCGGCCTCTCAACATGGGGCCACTGCACAAAGGTTGGCGGAAACGGCATGGACAAGATCAGAATCAAGGGCGGGCGGGTTCTCAACGGCTCAATCGTCGTCGGCGGGGCGAAGAATGCGGCCCTGCCGTTGATGGCGGCGGCGCTGTTGACCGACGAGACGCTGACGCTGACCAACATGCCCAATCTGGCCGACATCGTCACCTTGTCGCGCCTGCTGGAGCAGCATGGCGTGAGGTTGCACATGAACGGCGCCGGCTCGTGCGCCGGGCGGCAGCTTGACCTTACGGCCGCCGATATCGTCTCCACCACCGCGCCTTATGATCTGGTGCGCAAGATGCGCGCCTCGGTGCTGGTGCTGGGGCCGTTGCTGGCGCGCTTTCGTCAGGCCAAGGTGTCGCTGCCCGGCGGCTGCGCCATCGGCGCCCGGCCGGTCGACCTGCACATCAAAGGCTTGCAGGCGATGGGCGCGCAGATCGACATCGAAGGCGGCTACATCGTCGCCAGCGCGCCGCAAGGTTTGCGCGGCGCGGAGATCGTCTTCCCCAAGGTGTCGGTGGGCGCTACGGAAAACCTGCTGATGGCGGCGACCCTGGCCAAGGGTGAAACCCTGCTGGTCAACGCGGCGCGCGAACCGGAAGTGGCCGACCTCGCCGAATGCCTGATTAAGATGGGCGCCGACATTTCGGGCGTCGGCACGGACCGCTTGCGCATCCGCGGGGTGGAGCGTTTGCACAGCGCGGTTCACGCCGTGATCGCCGACCGGATCGAAACCGGCACCTACGCCATGGCCGCCGCCATCACCGGCGGCACGCTGGACGTGCTGAACACGCGGCTTGATTTGATCGGCGCGGCGATTGATCCGCTGGTGCAAGCCGGCGTGACCTTCACCGAAATCGACGGCGGCTTTCGGGTGTGCCGCGCCAACGGCGACCTGCACGGCGTCGATGTGATGACCGAACCCTTCCCCGGTTTCCCGACGGACTTGCAAGCGCAGATGATGGCCCTCATGTGTACGGCGAAGGGGGCGGCGATGATTACCGAAACCATCTTCGAGAACCGCTTCATGCATGCGCCGGAACTGGCGCGCATGGGCGCCCGCATCACCGTTCACAATTCTTCCGCCCTGGTGCGGGGGGTGGAGCGGCTGACGGGGGCGCCGGTGATGGCCACCGACTTGCGGGCTTCGGTCTCGCTGGTGCTGGCCGGCTTGGCGGCGCAAGGGGAAACGGTGGTCAGCCGCGTCTATCACCTCGACCGCGGTTACGAGCGGCTGGAGGAGAAGCTATCCGCCTGCGGCGCCGACATCGAGCGGATCAAGGGCGGGGATTGAACCATTTCATCGAGGCGGAAGAGGATACGGGCCATGACCACGCCGATCAAATTACGCGCCGAAGACGGCGAAGACCTGACGGTGATTTCCGCCTGTTTGCAAGACGCCATCTTGCCGATCGGCGAGATGTGCTTTGAGCCGGCGGCGCAGCGCTTCGTCGCCGTGGTGAACCGCTTTTGCTGGGAAAACGCCGATGGCGGCCCCCGGCGGGGCGACGGGTTGCAGGCCGACGACGATCACCTGTTTCCTTTCGAGCGGGTGCAGTGCGGTTTGCGGTTTGAGGGAATCACGGCGGTGAAAACGCGCGGATTGAACCTGAAGGATCGCGCGCAGATTCTGGAGCTGCTGAGCGTCGCCCCGGCGGGGGG
>CALGOL010000442.1 GCA_937960755.1 uncultured Azospirillum sp. | reverse complement strand
GCGCTGGCGGCGGCGGCGCTGGCGTGGCGCGGCCGGCGGGTTCCCGCCGATGTGACGGCGGCGGTTGAAAATCGCTTTTCCTGGGAATCGCGATCGGCGGAAATCGCCGCGCTTTACTGCGATGCGGCTAGGCGCAGCGCCTGACGTCGGCGCTTTAGGCGAGAATTGACAGCATTACTGCCGCCAAAAAAGATGCGTTTGCCTATCAAGTTCGGTAGAAACGCTGTTCTAACTGGAAACCGCGAGGATTTACGGCGGCGCAATGACGAAATCTCGCGTTCTTATCGTCATCGGCACTCGACCGGAGGCCATCAAGCTGGCGCCGGTGGCCGACGCCCTGTCGCGCTGCGGGCTGGAGCCGCGGGTCTGTCTTAGCGGCCAGCACCGCGAATTGTTGGCCCAAGCGCTCGAAGCCTTTGATCTGCCGATTCACCACAATCTTGATCTGATGCGCGACGATCAGGATTTGCCGGCGCTGACCGGCCGCGTCGTCGCCGAAACGGCGCGGGTGATCGACGCCGAGCGCCCCGACTGGGTGATTGTGCAAGGCGACACCGTCACCGCCATGGCGGCGGCGCTGGCGGGGTTTCAATGCGGGGTTCCGGTGGCCCATGTCGAAGCTGGGCTGCGCAGCGGCGATTTGCGCCACCCTTGGCCGGAGGAGATGAATCGCCGCCTGATCGGCCAGTTGGCCGCTCTGCATTTCGCCCCGACCGAAGGAGCCCGCCGCCATCTTCTGGCCGAAGGCGTCGCCCCGGCGGCGATCCACGTCACCGGCAACACCGTCATCGACGCGCTGGCCATGGCGCGGGCGCGATTGAAGCAGCGGCCGGAGCTAGGCGCCGGGGCGCCGCCGGACTTGGGCGCCGACGGCCGCGCGGTGGTGCTGGTGACCGTGCATCGACGGGAAAATCTGGGCGAGATTCTGCCGCGCATCGGCGCGGCGCTGGAGCGGCTGGCCGACCGCGGCGATTGCGAACTGGTCTTTCCCGCTCATCCCAACCCGCAGGTTTCCGCCCTGGCCCGCCGTCTCGCCGACCGGACGGCGGGCGGGCTGCGCGTCGTGCCGCCGCTAAGCTATCTGCCCTTCGTCGCGCTGCTCGACCGCGCCGATTTGATTTTGACCGATTCCGGCGGCATTCAGGAAGAAGCGTCGGCGCTGGGCAAGCCGGTCTTGCTGCTGCGCGAGCGCACCGAACGCCCCGAAGCGGTGGAAGCCGGCAACGTCCGGCTGGTGGGAGCCGATCCCGACCGCATCGCCGCCGCGGCCGCCCGACTGCTCGACGACCCGAACGAACGGGCGCGGGCTTCGCGACGTCATGATTCCTTCGGCGACGGCCGGGCCGCCGAACGCATCGCCGGCTTGCTCAAAATCGCTTGCGCCGCCGGAACTCCGAAGGCGGCCTGCGCCGCTGGGACTCCAAAGGCGGCCTGCGCCGCCGGGATTAGCCCCCTGGCGATGGCGGAGGAAACAGCCTGATGCGCATCGGCGATCACTTGTTCCGGCTGCTGCTGGCGGTGGTGGTCCTGGCCCCGCTGCCGTTCGGCAGTCAACGCCCCTGGGCCTGGACGCTGCTCGCCGTGCTGACAGGCGGACTGTTGCTGACTTGGGCGGCGTTAGCGGCGGCGCGGCGGGCGCCGGCCCCGGTCAACGCCGGCCGGCTGTGGTTCGTCATCGCGTCGTTCTCCATCGCTATCGGCTGGGCGACGCTGCAAACTCTGCCGGCGGCGGCGGGACTGGCGCACCCGCTATGGGCGGAGGCCGCCGTCGCCTTGGGCGTCCCGACCCGCGGGGCGATTTCCATCGACCCCGCCCTCGGCTGGACCGCGCTGTTGCGGCTGACCACCTACGCCGGCGTCTTTTGGTTGGCGCTGCAACTGGGCCGTGACCGCGACCGGGCGCGGCTGGGACTGAAAATAATCGCAAGCGCCGCCGCGCTCTACGCCGCTTACGGCCTCGTCATGCATTTCTCCGGACATGAAGCGATCCTGTGGTACGCCAAATGGGCGTACATCGGCGACCTGACGTCGACTTTCGTCAATCGCAACAGCTACGGCGCCTACGCCGGGATCGGCATGATTTGTTGTCTGGCGCTGGCGATTCAGGCTTTTTCGCGTTTTTCCGCCGCCATCGGCCCGCGGCTCGCCGCCGAACGATTGATCGTGCAGGCCGGACCGCCGCTGTTGGCCGCCGGGGCGCTGGCCACCTCGCTGATGCTCAGCCACTCCCGCGGCGCTTTTTTAGCAGGCGTCGGCGCAATCCTGGCGTTGCTCGCCGCCATGGCGGCGGGACGGCTGGCGTCGCGACGGGCGGTCGTCGCGTTGGCGGCGGCGTTGGCGGCGGCGGGCGGAACGGTGGTGGCGGTGAGCGGGGACGTCACCTTGCACCGTCTGGTCACCCAGACCGAAATTGAAGGCGACCGCGGCCACCTCTACCGCCTGACCGCCGATGCGATCGCCGACGCGCCATGGACCGGGCATGGTTTCGGCGCCTTCGCGTCGTCATTCCGGGTATATCGCGACGTCTCCTTGCCGCGGCCGGTGGTCTATGATTTCGCCCACAACGTCTACTTAGAAAACATGATGGATCTGGGCTTGCCGGCGGCGGCGGCGTTGCTATGCGCCGTCGGCGGCGTCGCCTGGGTTTGTCTACGCGGACTACGGTTGCGGCGGCGCGATCAGATTTACCCCGCCGTCGCCCTATCGGCGGCGACGTTGGTCGGCCTGCACGGTTTGGTGGATTTTAGCGCCCAAATCCCCGCAGTTTCCGTGACGCTAGCCTTCTTGCTGGGGATCGGCTGCGCCCAGGCGTGGAGCACGCGACGGCGCAGCGAAGATGATCCCAAGGCGACGGTCGGTAACGATTCCTAGCGCGGCCCATGGAAGCGGACAAACTGTTCGACTTCCAGATCACTGAGCCCGGCCAGCCCCCGCGCCGCCAAATCAGCAACCGCCGGATTGCGCGCCCACGCTGCGGCCCGATCCGGCGCCAGCACCCAGAATAAGCGGGCTTGGCGCTCCAGCAGCGCTCGGGTGTCGGCGTCGAAATGCTCTAGCAGTTCGACCGCCAGCGCCAGCCGGCTTTCCATCAAGGGCGGCGTCGTCGCGCCGGACAGAAAAGACAAGCGCAACGCCGCCGCCGCCGCCGGTCCATCGCCGCGCCGCCAGCGCAGATAAGCCAGCCGCGCCCAAGCGCTGGGCTGGCCGGGAGCCAGGGCTAAACCATCCGCCGTCGCTTGCTCCGCCGCCGCCAGCAGCCGGGCGCGTTCGTCCTCGTTTGGCGTCTGTTCCGCCACCGCCAGCAACAGATAGCCGCGGTCCGTCGTCAGGCCGCCGTCCGTCACCCAATGCGCCGCCCGCTC
>CALGOL010000441.1 GCA_937960755.1 uncultured Azospirillum sp. | reverse complement strand
CCAGTCCCGGCGCCGTCACCCCGGTGGTTTGGGTGCGGTCCTGCAACGAGGCTTTGGTGTCGTAAATCTTCACCAAGCTGGGGAGCGAGCGGCGCAGCATGCCCACCAATTCTTGAATGCGCGCCGCGCCGTCCATCGGCAAATCCACCGTTACGCCGCCTGGAACCACCCGGTCCATCATCAGCCGATGGCCGAAGCAGGCGTCGGCGGTTCGCAAGGTCTTTTCCCTCAACACCGACATTTCCGCCAGCATGAAGGCGAAGGCGGCGTCGTTGCAGATGGCGCCGATGTCGCCCAGATGATTGGCGACGCGCTCCAGCTCCGCCATGCAAGCGCGCAGCCAATGGGCGCGCGGCGGTATCTCCAGCCCCAGCGCCGCCTCGACGGCGCGGGCGAAGGCGACCGAGTGTGCGACGGCGGAGTCGCCGGAGATGCGACAGGCCAGCATCGCCGCTTGCAGCGGCGTCTTGCCTTCCATCGCCTTTTCAATGCCCTTGTGGACGTAGCCTAGGCGCTGCTCCAGCCGCACCACGGTTTCGCCGTTGGCGGTGAAGCGGAAATGGCCGGGCTCAATAATGCCGGCATGCACCGGCCCCACCGGGATTTCGTGCAGGCCGTCGCCGTTGACCGGCAGGATGGGGTATTCCTCGCCGTCGCGCGGGCCGGGTTCCGGCGTCGCCGACAGCGGCCGGCGCAGCCCCCATGTTCCATGATCGATCCACGGCCGCCGGTCGGTCAGGCCTTCCGCCGCGACGCCGTACATGTCGACGATCATCCGCTCCAGCCGGATCGCCGCCGGCCGCACGCCGGACAGGCTGGGAAAGCCGCCGTCGCGGCAATCCACCGACAAGACGCCGAATTCGCCCGACGAATCGTCGCGCAAGGCGACGTGGGCGGTGACCATGCCGTCATTAGCGGCGCGTTCCGCCCACAGGCCCACCAAGGACCAAGCGGGGGAGGCGTCAAGGCTGTCGATCAGCGCGCGCCAGCCCGCCCGCGTCGTTTGAAAACGCGGCCATGGCCCATGTCCTGGGATGGATTCGCCCAAGCGGGACAGGGTGTCCACCAGCGGCTGATCGCGATAATTCATGGCCCGTTTCGCCTCCTTAGCCGCCCAGCAACGCCGCCACCGAGCGGAACCACGCCACCAAAGGCTCCGGCAACCACAAACCAGCCAGCAGCACCAGCGCCAGATGGGCGTACAGCGGAACCAGGGCGCCGCTGAGCGGACGGCCTTGCGGCATGCTGGGGGCGCCGAAACACATTTGTTGCGCCCGCATGATGAGCGCCGAAAACGCCACCAACAAGCCCACGGTCAACGGCACAGCCAACCAGGGCGTCCGGGCGAAGGTGGACGTCACCAGCAAAAACTCGCTCATGAACACGCCGAACGGCGGCAGGCCGGAAATCGCCACGACGCCCAACAGCAGCCCCCAACCGAGGGCGGGATGGCTGACGGTCAGGCCGCGAATGTCGGCGATTTGCTGCGAGCCGCGCGCCTGCACCGCATGACCCACCGCGTAAAAAATCGCCGATTTGGTCAGGCTGTGCATCGTCATGTGCAGCAGGCCGGCGAAATTGGCCAGCGGGCCGCCCATGCCGAAGGCGAAAGTGATGAGCCCCATATGCTCGATGGAGGAATAGGCGAAGAAGCGCTTCACGTCGCGGCGGCGGTACAGCATGATCCCGGCCAGCGCCAGCGTCGCCAAGCCCATGAAGATCATCAGCGGCCCCGGCGCCAGCGCTTCGTCGTGCGCCGCCAGCAGCATTTTAAAGCGCAGCACGGCGTAAAGCGCCACGTTGAGCAGCAAGCCGGACAGCACGGCGGAAATCGGCGTCGGGCCTTCGGCGTGGGCGTCGGGCAACCAAGCGTGCAGCGGCGCCAAGCCCACCTTGGTGCCGTAGCCCACCAGCAGGAAGACGAAGGCGAGGTTGAGAATGCCGGCGTTGATGCGCGGGACGTGGCCCAACAGGTCGGTCCAGGTCATCGCCGCCATGCCCGGCCCCATAATCGGCTGGGCGGCCATATACATCAAAATTGTGCCGAACAGCGCCAACGCGATGCCGACGCCGCACAGGATGAAATACTTCCACGCCGCCTCGATGGCGGCGGGCGTGCGATAGAGGCTGACCATCAGCACCGTGGTCAAAGTCGCCCCTTCCACCGCCACCCACATCACCCCCAGATTGTTGGTGGAAAGGGCCAGCAGCATGGTGAACAGGAACGCCTGATACATGGCGTGATAAAAGCGTAAATTCAGCGGGTTGAGCTTGCCCTCTTTCACTTCGGTCGCGATGTAGCCGGCGGAAAACACCGATGTGGTCAACGCCACGAAGGTGGTGAGGATGATGAGGTAAATGTTGAAGCCGTCGAGCAGGAACAGCGCGGTGGACTGGTGCGGCGCCCACAGCAGCGTCAGCGCCAGCAAGAAATGCGCGCTCGACGCCGCGATGTTCAATGCGGCGGCCCGCTTCAAGCCGGGGGTGAACGCCAGGAGGAACGCCGCCAGCAGCGGCGACAAAACGATAGCGGCGACCAGGGTCATTCCTGTTCCCCCCGGTACTGCTCAATCTTTTGGATGTCGAGGCTGTCAAAGCGCTCGCGGATGTCGAACAAGAAGATGCCGAAGATGATGAACGCCACCATGACAGAAAACGCCACCGACATTTCAACGATCAACGGCATGCCGGCCACCCCGACCGCCGCCAGGATCAGGCCGTTTTCAATCGACATGAAGCCCACCACCTGACTGACCGCGTTGCGGCGGGAAATCATCATCAACAGGCCCAGCAGCACCACCGACAGCGACAAAGCCATGTCCTCGCGGGTCAGCGCCGAAGCCTCGGCCGTCACCGGCAGCACCAGCAGGATCGACAAGGTGACCAGCGACACCCCGGCGATCATGGTGGCGCCGATCGACATCGCCGGCTCCACCGCGCGGTGAATGTCCAGCTTGACGACGATGCGGTGCAGGGCGATGGGGATGATGATCGCCTTCAAGATCAAGGTTAGCCCGGCGGTGACGTATAGATGGGTTTCGTCGTGGGCGTAGCCTTTCCACGCCGCCGCCGCCGCCAGGGTCAGCGCTTGGGCGGAATAGACGTGCAGCAGCGAGAACAGCCGATTCTGATACAACAGCGCGAAGCTCATCAAGAGCACGATGGCGCCCAAAAGGTGGGAGGCGTCGTAGGCGAAATCGCTCATCGGCTCACACTCCGCGCGACACGTAAAGGAAGATGGCGCCCAGCAGGCTGAGCAGCAGCGCGCCGCCAAGGAACTCGCCGTAGCGGAACACCCGCATCTTGGCGATGGAAGTTTCAAACAGCGCCAGCAACGTTCCCGCCGCCACCAGCTTGAAGCCGAAGGTCAGCAGGCCCCATAGTCCGGCGGCGAAACCCTGACCCGGCGTCGCCATGCCCCAGGGAAAGAAGACGCAAGCGATCAGGCCGACGTAAAGCGTCAGCTTGACGTGCGACGCCGCTTCAATCAGCGCCAGATGGCGGCCGGAGTACTCCAGCACCATGGCTTCATGCACCATGGTCAGCTCAAGATGCGTGGCCGGGTTGTCCACCGGAATGCGGGCGTTTTCGGCTATCGCCACCATCAGCAGCGAGATCAGCGCCAAGGCGAGCGAGATGCGCAAGCCCACCGGATGGCTAAGGATTTGCGCGGCGATTTCCGCCAGCGAGGTGGTGCGGAACAGGATGGCGACGGAAAACACCACCATCAGCATGGCGGGTTCCGCCAAGGCGGCGATCAGCATTTCCCGCGACGAGCCTAAACCGCCGAAGCTGGTGCCGACGTCCATGCCGGCTAAAGCCAAAAAGAAGCGCGCCGACGCCAGAAAGCCGATCAGCGCGATCAGGTCGGCGGTGGGGGCGAGCGCCAGATCGGTGGAAAAGGCGGGCACCAGCGCCGCGGCGAACCAGATTGCGGTGAAAATCAGGTAAGGCGAGGCGCGGAACAAAGGCGAGGCTTGATGGGCCAGCACCGGCTCCTTGCGCAGCAGCCGCAAAATGTCGCGCCAAGGCTGAAGCGGCGACGCGCCGCGCCGTCCCACCAGCCGCGACTTCACCCAGCGAATCCAGCCGATCAGCAACGGGGCGACCGCCAGCATCACCAGCAATTGCACCAGTTGCAGCAAGACGGCGGTGGCGAAGGTCATGGCCGATCCCTCATCGTTGCAGCAGCGCCACCACCGCCAGAAGCGCCACCAGCGCGAAGAACATCAGCGACAGGTGCCGGCGAATGGTCAGGAACTGCAAGCGGTTGACGGCGTTGGCCCAACGTTCGGTCAGCTTGACGATGGGCGTGAACAGCAGGCGCCAAGCGGGATCGTCAAGGTGGACGCGGAAGTTCGCCGCCCTGGTTTCGCCGGGTTGCGGCATGTCCACTTCGTCCCGCGCGCTGAAAGCGACCGAGCCGAACACCCGGCGCAGCGGCTGAGAGAAGCTGGACGGCGTGTATTGGCTGCGCGCCATGGGATCGCCGCCGGTGAAACCGCAGCCCCACGGGATGCCGCGCCGCACGCCGCGCGAGGCGTAGCGGTGAATGACCCAGGCCAGCAGCGCCGACAGGCCGGCGATGGCCGCCACCATGATAAGACCGCTGTAGGAATTGCCGATGGCCGAAGTGGGGGCGAGCCAGAACCACGGCTGATAATTGCGGTCGTCGAAGGCCCCGGCTTCGACGGTGGCGAGCAGCGCCGGCTCGAACAGCCGGATCACCGGGGTGGGCAGCACGCCGATGGCCACCGACAAGGCCGCCGGAATCGCCATGCCGAGCAGCATCGGCCGATTGACGTCATGCGCCTTCACCGCCTCCGGCCCGCGCGGACGGCCGAGGAACGCCATGCCGTAAAAACGCACAAAACACGCGGCGGCGAGCGCCGTCGACAAGGCCAGCAGCGCGCCGACCACGGCGATGCCGATCTTCAGCACCCATTGCGGCAGCGCCGGCGCATTGAGAATCGCCTGAAACAGCAGCCATTCGCCGACGAAGCCGTTGAGCGGCGGCAGGGCGGCGATGGCCGCCGAGCCCACCAGCGCCAGGAAGGCGGTCAGCGGCATGACGTGGATCAGCCCGCCCAACCGGCCGAGATCGCGGACGCCGGTCGCCGACAGCACGCCGCCCGCCACGAAGAACATCAGGCTTTTAAACAGGCTGTGATTCAGCACGTGCAGCAGCGCCGCCGCCATCGCCAAGGCGGCGATCACCGGCGTGTGGCTGGCCTTGAACACCAGCGCCAAACCCAGCGCAATGATGATGGCGCCGATGTTCTCCACCGTCGAATAGGCCAGCAGGGTCTTCATGTCGTCCTGCATCAGCGCGTAGAGCACGCCAAGCACGGCGGTCAAAGCGCCCAGCGCCAGCAGCAGGCCGCCCCACCACCATTGCGGTTCGGGCAGCAGGTCGAACAGCACGCGGACGATGGCGTAAATCGCCACCTTGGTCATAACGCCGGACATTAGCGCCGAAACATGCGACGGCGCCGCCGGATGGGCCAGCGGCAGCCAAACATGCAACGGAACCACGCCGGCCTTGGACCCGGCGCCCATGATCGTCAGCAAAACCGCCAGCGTCATGGCCACCGCGCCCGGCTGGCTGTTGCGAATGGATTCAAAGGCGTAGGCGCCGTCCGACCCCGCCAGCAGGCCAAAAGCCAGCAGCAGGGCCAGCGTGCCGAAGCTCGCCATGATGAGGTAAACCCGCGCGGCGCGCTGTGTCGCCGGCTCGCGGTGCGTGGACAGCACCAAGAGCCAAGACGCCAGCGACATGAACTCCCAGCCCACTAAAAAGACGAAGGCGTCGGCGGCGATCAGCACAAGATTCATGCCGGCGACGAAGGCGGGGAACAAGGGCGCGACAGGTCCTTCCGCCGGAGGTCTCTCCGCCGGGGCGTCTCCGGCGTGGCCGTGCGCCGCGTGGGCGCGGACATAACCCCAGCCGAACAGCGCGGCGGCGGCGGTGGCGAGGTTGACCACCAGCAAGAAGAAGGCCGACAGCCCGTCGACGGCGAAATGCGCCCCCAGCCATGGCAGACCGATGGGCAGCACGACCGAGATGTCTGCGGCGCCCGACGCGAGCCGGACCAGGGCCCACAGCGCCAGCAAGACGCTAAGGACGCCGACGGCGCCGTACGCGACGGCGTCGGCGGCGGGGCGTCGCGAAAACGCGACGGCGAGCGCGGCCGCCGCCAGCATCAGGGCGATGATTGTCAGGGGCGCGAACACGGGCAACGAACCGAATGGAATGGCATGCCGGATAGTAAGGTTGTTTGCGGGTGAGAACGCAAGCGGAAAGAATTGGTAATACAATTGAACGCCGATTCGCGCGCGTTGATTCCATCGGCGGCCGCGCCTAAATTGACGGATTGTCGCAGCTCAACCCACTGGCCCCGGTCGTCATGGCAATTTTGAACATTCTCGTCGCCCCGCACCCTCTGTTGAAACAACAAGCCAAGCCGGTGGCGGCGGTGGATGATCGGGTGCGCAAGCTGCTCGACGACATGCTGGAGACCATGTACGACGCCGCCGGTATCGGGCTGGCGGCGCCGCAGGTCGGCGTGCTCGAGCGAGTCGTCGTCATCGACGTGCATGAAAAGGGCGAGCCCCCCCGGCCGATGAAGCTGGTGAATCCGGAAATCGTCTGGGAGTCGCCGGAGCGCTCGGTTTACGAAGAGGGCTGTTTGTCGGTGCCGGAGCAATACGCCGACGTGACGCGGCCGAAAGCGGTGCGGCTGCGCTATCTCGATGAAAACGGCGTCAGCCATGAAATTGACGCCGACGGCATGCTGGCGACCTGCGTTCAGCATGAGCTTGACCATTTGGAAGGCACGCTGTTCGTCGACCATTTGTCGATGCTGAAGCGCAACATGATTTTGCGCAAAGTGCAGAAAGCGCAAAAACAGCGCGCCTGACACCCTGTCGGCGAACGATCCGAATAACGACAAAAACAAGAAGAGGAGCCGGTCGATGGCCCTGCGCGCGATCTTCATGGGCACGCCTGACTTCGCCGTTCCCGCCTTGGCGGCGATCATTGACGCCGGGTGCGAAGTGGTCGGCGTTTACAGCCAGCCGCCGCGTCCCGCCGGCCGCGGCCAGCAGGTGCGCCTTTCTCCGGTGCATAAATTCGCCGAGGAACGCGGCTTGCCGGTCTTCACGCCGAAATCGCTGCGCAAGGCGGAAGAACAGGCGGCGTTCGCCGCGCTGGGCGCCGACGTCGCCGTGGTGGCGGCCTATGGCCTGATCCTGCCGTCGCCGATTCTCGAAGCCCCGCGGCTGGGCTGCGTCAACATCCACGGCTCGCTGTTGCCGCGCTGGCGCGGCGCCGCGCCGATCCAACGCGCGCTGCT
>CALGOL010000440.1 GCA_937960755.1 uncultured Azospirillum sp. | reverse complement strand
TGGTAAAGATCGAAAACAAGGGCAAACAAAACCGGCGGATCGTGGTGGCGCTGGCCGATTAGGCCCGCCGCCCGCGCTAAACGCCCAATGGTGCTGACCAAGAATCGACGGCGAGGAGACCTCAAGATGACTGACACCGACGCGATCACCCTGCCTGCGGCATACGTTTCAACCGAATGGCTGGCGGCTCATCTCGGCCGGCCCGGCCTGACCATCCTTGATTCCACTTGGTACATGCACGGCTCGGGCAAGGACGCGCGCGACGAATTCGTTCAACGCCACATCCCCGGCGCCGCGTTCTTCGACGTGGACGAGGTGGCGTCGCCGGAATCCGGCTCCCTGCCCCACATGGTCCCGACCGCCCAGCGCTTCGCCGGCAAGGCCGCCGCGCTCGGCGTGAACAACGGCGACGCCATCATCGTCTACGATAATCACGGCCTGCAAACCGCCGGGCGAGCATGGTGGCTGTTCCGTCTGTTCGGCCATCGCAATGTCGCGGTGCTGGACGGCGGCTTGCCGAAATGGCAGGCGGAAAATCGTCCGGTGGAAGCCGGCGACCACAAGCCGCCCTTAGGCGATTTCACCCCGCAATTTCAGCGCGGTTTGCTGCGCCGGGTGGATGAGATCGTCGCCAATATCGCCGCCCCGGCCTTCCAACTGGTGGACGCCCGCTCGCAAGGCCGGTTTGAAGCGACGGCGCCGGAAGCCTGGGCGAAGGGCAAAGCCGGGCACATCCCCGGCAGCGTCAACCTGCCTTTCACCGACCTGATCGACCCGACCGCCAAGACCTTGCTGCCGGCCGATCAAATCGCCGCAAAGTTCGCCGCTATCGGCGTCGACCTCGACAAGCCCACCGTGGCGACCTGTGGCTCCGGCGTCACCGCCTGCGTGCTGGCGCTAGGCGCCGCCATTTTGAACAAGCCGGACGTGGCGGTTTACGACGGATCGTGGGCCGAATGGGGTTCGCGCGACGACCTGCCCTTCGCCACCGGCCCGGCGTGAGGCGACGGCGCACACCATGACTCAATCATTTTCACTGGACCCGGCGGGGTCGTCCCCCGCCGGCAAGGGACGGCTGAACGTCATCGTCACCTTTATGGAGATGGCGACGCCGCCCGCAGCGCCAAAGCCCGCCAAACCGGTGGGCGACGTTCGCATCATGCGCGCCGGCAATCCCACCGTCGCCTTCTACCGTTTCCTTTACAACACGGTGGGCGAGCCATGGCTGTGGCATGAGCGCCGCCGCATGTCAGACGCCGATCTGCTGGCCGCCATCGCCGACCCGCGGGTCGAACTGCAAGTGCTGTATGTCGATGGAACCCCGGCCGGCTATATCGAAATCGACCGCCGCGGCGCCAAGAACGGGGCCGAACCGGGCGTGGTCGATTTGGGCTATTTTGGCCTGATGCCGGAATACATCGGCCGCGGGCTGGGGCTGTGGCTGCTGCGCGAAGGCATAGATATGGCGTGGTCGGGCGGCGACGGGGCGCAAAAAACCGCCAAGCTGACGGTCAACACCTGCACCTTCGATCACCCGTCAGCCTTGGGGCTGTATCAAAGCTTCGGCTTCAAGCCGGTGCGCCACGTCAGCCACAACATCGCCGATCCGCGGGTGCATGGTTTCTTGCCGCGGCATTGCGCGCCGCACGTGCCGATCAACGAATAAACTTGCGGTCTTCGCAGCCAGACGGCGGCCGGACGTCAATCTGCGCCCGGCTCCTCTCGCGCCTGCTCACGCAAGCGGTAGCGCTTGATCTTGCCGGTTTCGGTGCGCGGCAGCGTATCGGTGAACACCACGACGCGGGGGTACTTGAACGGGGCCAACTGGTCGCGGACGAAGTCTTGCAGCTCGCGCGCCAGCTCCTCGTCTTCCGTCACCCCTTCCTGCACCACGACAAAGGCGTAAGGCGCAGCGCCGCGCAGCCGGTCAGGCCCCGCCACCACGGCGCATTCCGCCACCGCCGGGTGACGCAGCAGCACGTCCTCCACCTCCACCCCCGACAGCTTGTAGCCGCCGGAAACGATCAAATCATCGGTGCGGCCGTGGTGGTGGAAATAGCCGTCTTCATCCAGCCAACCAGCGTCGCCGGTCAGGTTCCAGCCCTGCCGGACATAGGTCGCTTGGCGTTCGTCGGCGACATAGCGGCAACCGGTGGGACCACGCACCGCCAGACGCCCGACTTCCCCAAGCGGCATATCGTTCATGTCGGCGTCGACGACGCGGATCTCGTAGCCCGGCGCCGCCTGCCCCACGGCGCCCGGTTTGACGGCGCCCGGACGGGCGTGCAGCACGGCGTTGAGCATCTCCGTCGTGCCCAGGCTGTCGAGGATGATCTTGCCGCTGACGTCGCGCCATGCTTCGGCGGTGGCGGACAGCAGCGGCTCGCCGGCTGATACGCATAGCCGTAATCGGGCGAAGGTTTCTTGCGGCAGCCCCAGCCGCCGGGCCAACGCGGTCAGCGAACGGTACGCCGTCGGCACGGCGAAAAGAATGGTGGCGCCATGGTTAACGATGACGTGCAACAGTTTTTCCGGCGTGCCGCGCTCCACCAGCGCCGCCGCGGCGCCGACCCGCAAGGGGAACAGCAGCAAGCCGCCCAGCCCATACGCAAACGCCAGACTGGGAGAGCCGCAAAACACGTCGTCGGCGTTGGACTGCAAAATATAGCGCGGCGAGAGATCGGCGACGGCGATTAGATCGCGATGGAAATGCGCCGCCGCCTTTGGCGTTCCCGTCGCGCCGGAGGTGAAACAGATCAACGCCACGTCTTCCGGCGAACATTCCACCGCGGCGAAGGGCGCCGCGTAACGCGCCGCCATCGCCTCCAGCCCGCCCGACCGCAGCCTGCCCCGCTCGGCGCTTTGCGCGCTGCGGCCGCCGTCGAAGTAAGCCACGCGCATCGGATGACAGTCCAGCCGCATCGCCGATTCCAGCTCTTCGGCGAAACGAACGTCGCACAGCGCCGCAACCGGCTTGGTTTTACGCAGCAAGGGCGCCAGTTCGACCCCGCGCAGCAAAGGCATGGTGGATACGACAATGCCGCCCGCCTTGACCACCGCCAGCCAACAGGCCGCGAGCCAGGGCGTGTTGGGGCCGCGCAGCAAGACCCGTCCGCCCGGCGTCAGCCCCAGATCACGGATTAGCGCATGCGCGATGGAATCCACCGTTTCGGCCAGCCGGCCATAACTCCATGTCTCATGCTCGCCGATAAACGCCGGGCGGTCGCGCCGATCAGGGGCGGTCGCCCCCGCCAGCAGCATGGCGGCGGCGTTCATCCGCGGCGGAAAGGCCAAGCCGGCCAGTTCGGGCGACAGGCGCGGCCACGCTTCGCGCGGCGGCAACCGTTCGTCAATGAAACGGTCGCGCCGGAAGGCGCCGCAGGTGGGACAATCGATCATTCGATCCATGGAGAAGGCCTGCCGCTAGACGATCCCCCCTGATTCGCACAGGAGCTGAGAATAAGTCTAACTCAGCAGATGCGGCATTCCGTCATGCGATAGACGAATGCGCGCGCACCCAACAATCACCATGCAACGCACGGCTCATACATCAAGCGTTGCTAAGATAGGTGTCGATTTCGTCCTGCTCCATGACGTGGGCGGCGCCATGGATGATGCCGTTCATCACCTGAATGATGCGGTGAATCAATTCGACGGAGGCGCGACAGTCGAAGCCCAGTTTTTCTGTGTCGCCGCCGTCGACGTCGGCGGCCACGCGGTCAAGGGTGTGCGACACCACTTGATTAAGCATTGAAATAGATTCTTCAAACGGTTGGCGAAACTTGCTCGGGACGTGATTGTAAGCTTCGATGGCCAGTTCCTTGTCGGAAAAGCCGCTGTCGCGAAAATGCTCCTGATAGGTTTTCGGCCGCCACATCCGGCAGTCCTCCAACATGTCCGGCATGTCGGGCAGCATTTCGATTAACATGACGATCTCATTGAAATGATTGAGATAGTCCGTCGCCAACAAGGTTTTGTCGGAAATATTTGCGCCATTTACCCGCTCCCGCCACGCGATAAACGCGGCCAGTTCGGCGGATGGAATTCCATCCAACAAAAGCGGGTCGATGTCAGGTGTTTGCATGAGTGCTTTGCTGGTGGGGCGGCGCTGATAAATTTTATAATAAAATTGTTTATACAGGCAACTCAAACGGTATCTCCCAACGCCTTCCTAACCGATCACATAAAATTTACAAGGCGGCAGCGGCGCAATCCCGGCCGTTGAGCCAAAAAACCGGTGGATGAACGGCCTGACGCTTCCAGCGACGGCGCAAAACATGAGAACAATTCGCATCGCCGCAAACGATAAAACGGGCGCAACCGGGTGGAAACCGCGGCGGCGCCCGTTATGACAGCCGACGTTTGAATGTTATCGGCGGCGCGCCTTAAAGCGACGCGAAAATTTGATCTTTCAGATGCAGTCGCTGCTTCTTCAGATCCTCGATTACGTGGTCTTCCACTGGGGTTCCCCGCGCTTCCAACCCAAAAACGGTTTTATCCAGCAGGGCGTAATCCTTCACCAGAATGGCGAAGTGCCGATCATCCCGCATCAAGCGGGCGATTTTTTCTTTATGGTCCGGGAATTCGGCGAAAACGTCGTCATGATGTTCGAGCATTTTTCTTCTCCTTTCTCTCATCCCCCCTTGGTCGGGGCCTCCCGCCCCTAGGATATGACGCTCATGGGGGTTTCGCAGTCGGGTTCGTTGCCGACAAATGCGTAAGCTTAGACCCGCGGCGTCCTTCCTGCCTGTGCGTCGTGGTGACGCGGCTTTTTTCGCGTATGGCGTGCGCGCGCGATTTTAGCCGGCGGAACCTGCGGGCGGGCGTTGTCTCTGTTGGCGGCGGGTGTATAAGAGGCGTCAAAAAACGCCACCCCAGCCGAAAAGGGACGCCGCAAGATGCCTGACGATTCCAACCTGCCGCAAGGCGGCGGCACGCTGTTTCCGCTGTCCAAGGATACCACCACCTATCGCAAAGTCACGTCCGACTATGTTTCGGTCGCGACCTTCGACGGTGAAGAGGTGTTGAAGGTGGAGCCGGAGGGCCTGCGGCTCTTGGCCGAAACCGCATTCGCCGACATCAATCATCTGTTGCGGCCGGGTCATCTGGCGCAGTTGCGCGCCATTCTGGATGACCCCGAAGCGTCGCCCAACGACCGCTTCGTTGCGCTTGATCTGCTGAAGAACGCCAACATCGCCGCCGCCGGCACGCTGCCGATGTGCCAGGACACCGGCACCGCCATCATCATGGGCAAGAAGGGCCGCCGGGTCTTCACCAAGGGCGGCGACGAGGCCGCTTTGTCCACCGGCGCCCGCGACGCCTATCTGAAGCGCAATCTGCGCTACAGCCAGTTGGCGCCGATCTCGATGTACGAAGAGCGCAACACCAAGAACAACCTTCCCGCCCAGATCGACATTTATCAGGAAGGCGAGGACGCCTATAAGTTCCTGTTCATGGCCAAGGGCGGCGGGTCGGCCAACAAGACCTTCCTGCATCAGGCCACCCCGTCGGTGCTGGCGCCGGATCGGCTGCTGAAGTTCCTGGAAGACAAAATTCGCTATCTCGGCACCGCGGCTTGCCCGCCCTACCACCTTGCGGTGGTCATCGGCGGCCTGTCGGCGGAAATGAACCTGAAGACGGTCAAGCTGGCGTCGGCCCGCTACCTCGACGGCCTGCCGACGGTCGGCGGCGAAGACGCCCACGCCTATCGCGATCTGGAAATGGAAGTCGCGATCCACAAAATGACCCAGTCGATGGGCATCGGCGCGCAGTTCGGCGGCAAGTACTTCTGCCACGACGTGCGGGTGATCCGCCTGCCGCGTCACGGCGCCTCGTTGCCCATCGGCATCGGCGTGAGCTGTTCCGCCGACCGTCAGGCGGTCGGTAAAATCACCAAGGACGGCATTTACATCGAGGCGCTGGAAACCGATCCGGCCAAGTACCTGCCGGAAATCGGCGCCGACCACCTGTCTGACGAAGTGGTCAAGATCGACCTCAACCAGCCGATGGCCGAGGTGCTGAAGACCCTGTCGCAATACCCGATCCGCACCCGCGTCAGCCTGAACGGCCCGTTGATCGTCGCCCGCGATCTGGCGCATTCCAAGCTGCGCCAGCGCTTGGAGTCGGGCCAGGATCTGCCGGAATACTTCAAAAACCACCCGGTTTATTACGCCGGCCCGGCCAAGACGCCGGAAGGCATGCCGTCCGGCTCCTTCGGCCCCACCACCGCCGGGCGCATGGACAGCTTCGTCGACCAGTTCCAGGCGGCGGGCGGCTCGATGGTCATGCTGGCCAAGGGCAACCGTTCGAAAGAAGTCACCGACGCTTGCAAAAAGCACGGCGGCTTTTATTTGGGGTCTATCGGCGGCGCCGCGGCCCGTCTCGCCAAGGACTGCATCAAGAAGGTTGAATGCATCGAATATCCCGAACTCGGCATGGAAGCGATTTGGCGTATTGAAGTGGAAGACTTCCCCGCCTTCATCGTCGTCGATGATAAGGGCAATGACTTCTTCCAGGAATTGAAGCTGGGCTGATTTTGGCTTGCGTCTACTGAACGAGGGCGGAAAGACCAGCCGGCGACGGCGCGGTTTTTCCGCCCTTTTTTAATGCGGCGAAGCCGGCGACGCGCGCTATAACGCGGCTGGGAGCGGGATAACCATAAGCCGATAGGGGATATGCCGTTTATGAGCGCTTCGCCCGATATGCAGATTATTGACGCCCAGCGCCGCGCGCTTTTCGCGGCGGAAGTCATCGTCAATCGCCGCTTGCATGATTTTTCCATGCGCTACCAATGCCAGTATTCCAACGACGTGGCGGCGGAACGCAAAGCGATTGAAAAGGAAATCGGCCGCATCCGCCGTCGCCTGCCCGCGCCGCCGCCAGTGGATGATGCGCTGGCTAGCGCCGTGGCGGAAGCCGCCGGTCTGGACATCGAAACGGCGCGCCGCGCGCTGCTGGCTTTGGCCGGCCTGCGCCCTGACATTCTGGCGCTGGACGCCGCGCCGTACGAAGATGATGAAGACGACGAGGATTAAACGGCTTTATCACCGCAAATCAATGACTTGTCCAGACAAGCTCATTTCTGATTTTAACTGAGCGGCGGCGGCGCGGGCCGCCGCCTCGTTAGCGAAGTTGCCGACCCGCACCGCTTTCCAAGTGCGGCCCTGGCGATCTTGCCAATCCACCACATAAGCCTGCCGGCTGTTCTGCGACAGCCGGCGCGCCAGTTGATCGGCGTTGGCGGAAACCGAAAACGTGCCGACCTGCACCGCCCACCCCCCAGCGCCGCCAACCGGGGCGGCGGTTTTGCCGGCGGGAGTCGCTGGCGTAGGCGTAGGCGCAGGCTTGGGCGGCGTCGGC
>CALGOL010000439.1 GCA_937960755.1 uncultured Azospirillum sp. | reverse complement strand
CTTCGCCCCGATCATGCTGGATGTGGCGCGGGTGGACGTGGTGGACAACGCCCGCCGCCCCGCCGGGTCGGTCGACGCTTCAATTGCGGTTCCCCCGGCGGAAGGCGCGCGGCGCTGGGCGCAAGCCCGGCTGCAAGCGGCGGGACGCGACGGCTTTGTTCGGCTGACCATCCGCGAAGCCGCCATCGTCGAGTCGCAATTGCCCAAGACCGGCGGCGTCAAGGGCATGTTGACCAATGAGCAGACCACCCGTTACGACGCCCGCATCGCGGTGGAGATAACGGCGGAAAAACCGTCGGCCGACGGCTTGCGCGCCTCGACCCAGGCCAACGCCAGCCGGTTTATCACTTTGCCGGAAAACACCTCGCTGGCGGGGCGGGAGGCGGCGTTGCAGAACCTGTCCAACCGGCTGTTGGAGGATCTCAACGCCCGGCTTGACGCCGGGGTGCGCCGCGACCTGGGCCGGCTGGTGACGCGGTGAGGCGGCGCGGGGGTCTCGTATCTCACGCGAAGCTATTGACTTTAAACGTCATTCCGGCGAAGGCCGGAATCCAGCGAGAGCGGCGTCAGCCGCGACATGAATCATACCGGCGCTAATCGCGCCTTATGCTGGACCCCGGCCTACGCCGGGGTGACGCAAAAATCACAATCATAGCGATGACCGACGGAGTTATCTCCTCGCCTCACCCCAGCCCTTCCAGCCCCTTGACCTTGAAGGTCAGCGCCTTGGTCGGGCAGACCTCGACGCACATGCCGCAACGGGTGCAGTCGGCGCCGACGTCTACTTTCACGTCCTGATTCCAGCTCATCCGCGTCATCGACAAGACGTGCGGCACCATGCAGACCTTGCGGCATTCGCCTTCATGCAGGCAGTTTTCCGCATTGTAAGTGATGCGCACCGGGGCCGCCGCCGCGCCCACCAAGCCGTAGGTCAAGCCCACCGGGCACATGTAGCGGCACCAGAAACGGCGGGAGTAAAACACCTCGATCAGCAGCAGCAAAACCACCCAAGCGAGCGCCAGCCCGGCGCCGTAAATCATCGCCCGGCTAAGGATGCCCACCGGATTGATGGTTTCAAACACCGTATAGCCGGTGACCAGCGCCAGTCCGGCGAAAACAACGTACATCACGCTGCGCGTCCCGCGGTGCAACGGATGGTCCGACGCCCAGCCCTTGGCCGCCAACTTCAAATGCAGTGCCTCAGCGATTTCCCCCAGCAAATGATAGGGGCAGGCCCACGAACAAAAGGTTCGTCCGCCCAGCAGCCACCAGGCGATCAGCACAGTGATCGCGCCAATGGCCAGGTTGATGACGACATGCTTGTACGCCAGCATGACTTGCAAGGCGGCATTGAGGTCGGCGAGGTGAAAGCCGGCGAAGCGCGACGCGGTCAGCGCGCCTTCCAACAATTGAATATCGGCCTGAAACGACAGCACGAACAGCAAATTGACGATGATGATCGACGCCCAGCGCCGCAGCCGCCATTTGCGGCTTGGCGTGTAGTGGATCTTTTCCTCTTTGATCGCTTTCCGGCGCAGCGCCACTTGCTCTTTGGTGCGCTTGAACGCCAGCAGGGCTTTGGCCGCTTCGGTCGGGGCGGTCGGCTTGACGGGCTCGCGCCCGAACATCACGGCGAGGGAATCGAAAAAGCCGCTCATGACGTTTGCTCCTTGCCCGCTTGCTGCGGGTGACGGCGGGCGTCGATGACGATGGCCGCCGGTTCCGTCGGACAGATCATTTCGCACATGCCGCAGCCGACGCAGGCGTCTTTGACTTTGGGCGTGCGCCTCGGGTCGGCGGGATCGTCGCTCATCGGCGCCAATTCGATGGCGTCCTTGATCGGGCATTCCCGCACGCACAAATCACACAGCGGCAAATCATAGGGGTGGTCGGCGATGGGGATCGGGTTCCAGCGATCCACCGCGGCGTAACGGTGCAGGCCGGGAAAGTCGCCGCCGCGGGCTTGGCCCTTGAAGCCCAAGCCCTGGCGGGCGAGGCAGAGATCGGGGTGGGCCAGCCGGGCGAAACCCATGCGGGTTTCCTCCTTGGCCGACAGATCGTGACTGAGCGCCCCAGTCGGGCAGGCCAGCACGCATTGCACGGCGTCGCAACTGAAGTCGCAGGCTTGATCGCGCGCGCCGATGTAAGGGACGCCGACGCCGAAGCCTTCGTTGATGTCGGCGAGCTTGATCGCCTCCACCGGGCAGACCTGGACGCATTGGCCGCATTTGATGCAGGCGGCGAGAAA
Source organism: uncultured Azospirillum sp. (assembly GCA_937960755.1). Classification (GTDB taxonomy): domain Bacteria; phylum Pseudomonadota; class Alphaproteobacteria; order Azospirillales; family Azospirillaceae; genus Azospirillum. The sequence goes on along the minus strand of CALGOL010000439.1, from coordinate 3,584 downwards.
GTCGCGTTCGTCCAGCGCGCCGGGCGGGCGCAGATGCTGCGCCTCCACCGCACGTGGCAGCGGGAGGAAGCCCGCCAGCGCGCCCCCCACCACCGCCGTTCCCAGTGCGGCGGAGCGCAAGAATTCCCGGCGGTCGGACCGCCGTTCCCCCAACAGGGCGATCAGCAAAGACATGGATCAAGCTCCTTCAGGACGCCGGCGCGCCGCCGCCAGTGGCGATCCGGCGCGTCGCCGGGGACAAATCGCGCAGCAACAGCCGCGGCGTCGAGAACGGCGCCAGCCGCTCCATGAAATCCATCAGCTCCAGCACCGGCGAAGCGCGGAAAAACTGGGTGGCCGGGACGTCCATCCAGAGGCGGTCGGCGTAGGCGTAGGCTTCAAACGGCGTGTCGCCGACGCCGTCGCGGTTGACGTCGAAGCCTTCGTAAACGTCCCAGTAATTGCCTTGCCAGTCGTTGCGCGCCGCCGCCCCGCCGCCGCGCACCGACACCTGGGCGAAGTTGCCGATGAAGTCGTTGCGGTGAAAGCTGTTGCCCGGCCAGTCGCTATGAAACGCCGTCGCCATGCCGTTAAAGGCGATGTGGTTGTCTTCAAACGTATTGGGGTTGTCGGGATCGTTGGGCGAAACGTCGAGGTAGATCCCGGTGGCGTTGCCGACCACGTCGTTGCCGGTCATATGCACGCCGCTGGCCTCCTTGAGGCCGACGCCGATGCCGGACGGGCCGTTGGAGCGTTCGATACGGTTGCCGCGCAATTCAATGTCGTTGGAAAACATCATGAAGACGCCCACCGTGTTCTCGATGAACACGTTGTTCTCCGCCGCATTATTGTTGGAATACATGAAGTGCAGGCCGTAGCGGCCGCGTTTGACGGTGTTGCCGGTCAGCTTGTTGTCGGCCGAATACCACACCACCATGTCGCGACTGTCGTCGATATGGTTATCCTTCACCATGTTATGATTGGAATACCATATCCGCACCGCGTCGCCGCGTTGCCCTAGACTACGCGCTTTCGAGGTGATGCTGTTGCCGCGGATGACGTTGTTATGGGATTGACGCAAATCGATGCCGATCAGGCAATCCTCAATCACGTTGTTCTTGATGATGTTGTAGCGCCCGCGAACGTGAATGGCGGCGTCCAGCTCGTCCGCCAAGCCGCCGGAATTGCGCAAGGTCAGGCCGGAAACCGTCACGCCGTCCGACTGAATCACCAGCACCGTGCCGTGACCGTCGTTTTGCAGCACCGCCTTGCCGTCGCCTTCCAGCGTCAGCGGTCGGGTGACGACCACCGGCCCGGCGTAGACGCCGGGGGGCAAGGCGAGCGTGCCGCCCGGCGGCGTGGCGTCGATGAGCGGTTGCAGGGGTTGGGGATGCTGCGGCTGCTTGGCGTCGGCCCAGGCCGGCCCCGCCGCCAACAGCAGCGCCGCCGCCAGCACATGAACCAGCGTTGTTTTCCCCTCTCCCCCCTGGGGAGAGGGACGAGCCGCAGGCTCGGGGTGAGGGGGCGTACGGTCGGAAGACCGGAAGATAACAGGGTGAGCCGGCGTTTTCCCCCTCACCCTAACCCTCTCCCCTGGGGGGAGAGGGAACAGTCGCCGGAAGGGGCGGATTTTCCCGGCCGCGCCCAACATCACGCGACGCCCTTCAACTGCTTGTGGCGGATCAGCATCGCCAGCAACAGACAGGCCGAGCCGGCCAGCATTAACCCAAAACCATAGTGCGGATAAGAGAAAGTGGCGAATTGCGCGACCTTGCCCTGGCCGAACACGGTGGGCATGAACGGCTTCACGGTGAACGCGCCCATCGGCGACAGATTGTGGCCGAAGTACCAAAGCCATGCGGCGTAATCGACGATGAACCCCACCGGCAAAGCCGCCGCCGGAACCGCCAGCAGCCACCAATAGGGGCCTTTGTAAAACATGAAGACCAGCAGCAACGCGCCCATGCCGATGAACAGATACGGCGCCAGCATGGTTTCAATCACCGCGCCCTTTTCAATGGGCTCCATGCCGATATAGTGATTGATGGTGTTCATCTCGTGAACGCAGTCGAGCGCTTCGTCTTCGAACACCTCTTGATTGCTGCGGATTTCGCAGCCGTTCTTGACGCCGTCCATGTGGAAGTGAATGCGCACGCCATCAGGGAAGGTGTCCGCCGGATACTGCGGCGCCTTCAAAGACACCCACCAGATCGGCGAGAAAAAAGCCAGCGCCAAACAAACGATGGCGGCCAAGGTCAACGCGCGAAAAACCAGGACGCGGCGATCCGAGGCCGAAGCAGCGGCTGCGGTCATGGCGTATTTCCTTTTGTCGTTTTCAGGCAGTCGCGCGCGTAATTATTTTAAATACGGCAAGCGCAACGCTTTTAACTTAACAAACACATCCATAAGTGCAAGCTTATATTTAAGGCCGACATGCGCTTTTCTGCATGGCGCGCATGCCGGCCGGATGGTCAGCTTACTTGAAGTCCGGGTTGGTCCAGCCTTCCGGGGCCATCAGCTCGGCCGGCGGCTTGATGCGCGAGACGAAGTCCAGCACCGCCAGCGTGTCCCGCTCGGTGAAGTTCTTGATCTGCTCCATCATGTCCGGGTTGGCGTTGCGGCGCTTGCCTTCCTTGATCCACTGATACTGGCGGACGAGGTAGTTGTAGTGCTGGCCTTGAATGCGCGGATAATACTTCGCTGCGTCGCCGGCGCCGTCGGCGCCGTGGCAACGCACGCAATTATCCGCGTAAAGCTTCTTGCCGTGTTCCAGATCGTCGCCCTTGCCGACGCCGTTTTCCCGCGCCATCGGCAGCTTGGCGATGTATTCCGTCACGTCCGCCACCGACTGGGCGCCGCCGATTTCCGACGGCAGCGCGAAGGGGTACATGGTGGGGTTGTCGCGGTTGCCTTCGCGGATGTCTTCCAACTGCTTAATCAGCACGGTGCGGTGCTGGCCGGCGATTTGCGGGAAGGTGCCGTCGGTCAGGCCCCAGCCTTCCGGCATGTGGCAGGCGCTGCACACTTCATAGACTTCGCGGCCCTTGTCCATGTTGGGGGTCAGTTTCAAGGCTTCGTCGCGTTCGGAGCCTTCCGACATCCAGACCCGCTTGTCGGACTGCGGGGCCTGGGCCGGACCGGCGGCCCCCGCCAGAGAGACCACGGCGAAAACGGCTGCGGCCGAAACGCCGGACAGCAGGGCGGAATACCTCATCGACTTGCTCCTCATTTCCACTTTTTGAAAAAAGCCCGTGACGGATTATTTCGCCGTCCGGTCCACCTGCGACAGGAAGTCGGCGATCAGCGCGATTTCGTCGTTCGTCAGCTTTTCGACGAACGGCAGCATGGTTTCGGTCAGGCCGTTTTTGCGCACGCCGTCGCGGATTTCCGTCATCTGCAAGACGATGTAATCGCGCTTCAGGGCGGCCAAAGCCGGCATGTCGGTCAGGGGCTCCTTACCGTCGGGGCCGTGGCAGGCAGTACACTCCTTGGCGTCGTAAAGCGCCTTGCCTTGCGTCAAGCGTTCGGCCGCAACCGGCTCGGCGGGCGCGCGGGGCGGCGCGGCGGGCAGGCTGGCGAGCCAAGTCGCGATGGCTTTGCGTTCT
>CALGOL010000438.1 GCA_937960755.1 uncultured Azospirillum sp. | reverse complement strand
ACGCCGAAACCGCCGCCGATCTGGCGGCGCGCGGCTTTGACGTTTTGGTGGCGGAATGGCGCGCGCACGGGCTGTCGGGCGGGCGGCGGACCGACAATCCGCAAAAGCATCATCTGGACGATTTCGGCCTGTTGGCCGACGATCTGGAACTGGCGCTGGACGGCGTAAACGGCGGCGCGCCCCGCCTGTTGCTCGCCCACTCCATGGGCGCGCTGGTGGCGACGCTGCACCTCGCCCGCCATCCCAAGCGCTACGCCGCCGCCGTGCTGGTCGCGCCGATGTTCGACATCAACGTTTTCCCATGGCCGAAGGAACTGGCGCGCGTCGTCGCGCAAAGCGCGGTCACGCTGGGCTTCGGCGAAGCTTACGCCTTCAGTCAGGGGAATTATGATCCGGCGGAGCGGGTTTTCGATCCCGCCAATCGGTTGACCAGCGACCCGGCGCGCTACGCCGTGCTGCAAGATTTGTGGGCCGGTCAGCCGGAAATGCGGCTGGGCGGCGTCACCTTCGGCTGGCTGGCGGCGGCGTTCCGCGCCATGGACGCCGTGACCGCCGGCGATATCGGCTTGGCGGCGGTGGAGACGCCGACTCTCATCCTTTCCGCTCCCGACGACCGCATTGTCGACGCCGCATCCCACGCCGTCGCCGCCAAGCGCTTCCGCGACGCCCGGCTGGTTGACTTTCCGCACGCCAAGCACGAGTTGCTGATGGAGCGCGACGGCATCCGAACAGCCGTCTGGCGCGCCATTGACGACTTCCTCGCCGACGTCTTGCCGTAAGGAGCCGCCCCTTGACCAACCTCAGCCGCCGCCGCTTGTTGACCTGCGCCGCCGCCGGGGCGCTTTCCGCCCCCTTCGTCATCCGGCCGGCGGAGGCGAATCAGGCGTTTAATTCGTCGGCAGGACGGCTGCGGGTCTCGGTGGTCGCGGCGGGATTGGAACACCCGTGGGGACTGGCCTTCCTGCCCGACAGCGGCTTTCTCGTCACCGAGCGGGACGGCGCCTTGCGGCGGATCAGCGGCGACGGCCGGGTTTCCGCGCCGCTGAAAGGCGTTCCCGCCGTCGTCGCCCGCGGCCAGGGCGGCTTGCTGGACGTCGCGATTCACCCGGATTTCGCCCGCAACGGGCTGGTTTACCTGACCTATTCCGAGCCCGGCGACGGCGGGCAAGGAACGGCGGCGGCGCGCGGCCGGTTCGACGGCGACGGGCTGTCGAGCGTCGAGGTCATCTACCGCATGAAGCGCAAGACGCGGACCAACCATCACTTTGGTTCGCGCCTCGCGTTCGCGCCCGACGGCAAGCTGTTCGTCACCACCGGCGACCGCGGCGAGGGCGGCCGATCGCAAGACCTGTCCGACACCGCCGGCAAGGTGTTGCGGCTGGAGGCGGACGGGTCGATTCCCGCCGATAATCCCTTCGTTAAACGGTCGGGCGCCGCGCCGGAGGTCTGGTCCTACGGCCATCGCAACCTGCAAGGCGCCGCCATCCATCCCAAAACCGGCGCGCTGTGGACGCATGAGCACGGCGCGCGCGGCGGCGACGAGGTCAACGCGCCGAAACCGGGGCTCAATTACGGCTGGCCGGTCATCACCCTTGGGGTGGACTATTCCGGCGCCAGGATCGGCGAAGGCAAGGCCAAACCCGGCATGGAGCAGCCCCTGCACTTCTGGGACCCGTCGATTGCGCCGTCCGGTCTGGCGTTTTGCCGCGGCGAGGTCTTTACGGCGTGGCGCGACGACTTGCTGGTCGGCTCGCTGAAGTTTGGCGTTGTCGCCCGGCTGCGCTTCGACGGAGAGCGTTTCACGGCGGAAGAACGGTTGCTGGACGGCTTGGATCAGCGCATCCGCGACGTGCGGGTCGGCCCGGACGGCTTGATTTACCTGCTGACCGACCATTCCGGCGGACAATTGCTGCGGGTTCAGCCCGCCTAGGCGTTTTCGTGAACTTTTCGCGACGGCGGCCAGGGCGGATTGACAATTGTTACAAGGGAAAGGCAGCTTCGGCGCGCCGTAACAGACCCATTCCAAGGGACGCCAGCGCCGATGACCAAGCCCGATTACGTTCTCGCCATCGACCAAGGCACCACGTCGACCCGCGCGTTGGTCTTCGACCGCGACGGCCGCCCGGTCGGCCGCGGCCAGCGCGAATTGCGGCAGTTCTACCCCGCCGACGGCTGGGTTGAGCACGACGCGGAAGACATCTGGAACGACACGGTTTCCGCCTGCCGCGCCGCCCTGGCCGACGCCCGGCTCAGCGCGCGCGACATCGCCGCCATCGGCGTCGCCAATCAGCGGGAAACCGCCCTGTTGTGGGACCGCCGCACCGGACTGGCCGTGCATCACGCCATCGTCTGGCAAGACCGCCGCACCGCCGGGGCTTGCCGGGCGCTGGCCGCCGACGGGCTGGCGCCGATGATTCGCGCCCGCACCGGCCTGCTGCCCGACCCGTACTTCTCCGCCACCAAGCTGGCTTGGCTGCTGGATAACGTGCCGGGCGCGCGGATGCGGGCGGAGCGCGGCGAACTCGCCTTCGGCACGGTGGAATCCTATTTGCTCTATCGGATGACCGGCTGCCGCACCCATGTCACCGACGTCACCAACGCCGCCCGCACCATGCTGTTCGACATCCACCGGCAGGAATGGGACGACGAGTTGCTGGCGCTGTTCCGCATTCCGCGCCAAGTCTTGCCGGAAGTCACCGGCAACGCTGAGGATTTCGGCGTCACCGAATCGTCTATCCTGGGCGCCGCCATCCCGATCACCGGCATCGCCGGCGACCAGCAGGCCGCCAGCATCGGCCAAGCCTGCCTTTATCCCGGCTTGACCAAGGGCACGTACGGCACCGGGGCGTTCATTCTGACCAACACCGGGGCGGCCGCCGCCGATTCTCAGCATCGCTTGCTGTCCACCATCGCCTATCGCATCGACGGCGAGACGTCGTACGCGCTGGAAGGCTCGATCTTCGTCGCCGGGGCCGCCATCCAATGGCTGCGCGACGGGCTGCGCATCATCCCCGACGCCCCGACCTCGGAATACTACGCCAACACCCACGCCGACACCGGCGGGGTCTATCTCGCCCCCGCGTTCACCGGCCTCGGCGCGCCCTATTGGGACCCCGACGCGCGCGGCGGCCTGATCGGGCTTACCCGCGACACCGGCGTCGGCCATATCGTCCGGGCGGCGCTGGAATCAACCGCTTACCAGACCCGCGATTTGATGGACGCCATGGCCGCCGACAGCGGCGCCGCTTTGGAAACCTTGCGGGTGGATGGCGGCATGGTCGTCAACAACTGGCTGTGCCAGTTTTTGGCTGACATGCTGAACGTCGCGGTCGAGCGGCCGGCGGTGACCGAGACCACCGCCTTGGGCGCCGCCTATCTCGCCGGGCTGCGGGTCGGGCTGTTCGACGGCGTCGAATCGCTGGGCCGGACGTGGCGTTGCGAGCGGCGCTTTGAGCCGGCGATGTCCGCCGACCGCCGCGAAGCGCTTTACGCCGGATGGAAAGCCGCAGTGGCGCGGGTGCGTTCCGTCTAAAACCCGCCGCGCAGATGAAATCACCCGTCAGGTCGGCTTTTTGCTCAACCGCGGCTCGCCGAACAGGTAGCCTTGGCCGAAGTCGATGCCCATATCGAGAATCTCAATCAACTGGTTTTCGGTCTCGATCTTCTCCACAACGATGTCAATCGGGTGGCCTTGCACCCGTCGGCGCAGCGCGTCGGCCAGCGGTCGGGTTTCGCGATCCAGCAACAGGCCGCAGTCGATTTTCAAATAGCGCACGTCGGCGCGGATCAGCGCGTCGACGTCCAGGTTCAAGTCAGTGACTTGGTCCATGGAAAAACGCAAGCCCAGGCGGGCCAATTGCCCCAGCACCCCGGCGGTGGCGGCGCCGCCGGCGCGCATTTCCTCCTGGCTCAGTTCAAAAACCAGCTTCGGGGCCAGCGATTGGGTTTGCGACAGGATTTGCAGGAACTGACGCATGAAATCGCCGTCCCCCAGCGTGGCGGCGGAGATGTTGGAGAAAAAGCCGACGTGATGCTGGCGGCGCTCGGTCTCGCGGATCAATTGCACGCAGCGCAGCAGCAACAGGTTGTCGATGGTGGCGATTAAGCCTTCACGCGCCGCAATGTCGAGATAGCGGTCGGGCATGATCTGCGCGCCGTCCGCTGCCCGCACCCGTGAAAACACCTCGTAGAAGCGGTGCTTGCGCTGCGGCAGGCTGACCACCGGCTGAAGATAGATGTCGATGCGATCAGCGCGCAGCGCTTCGCGCACCGTATCCAGCACCAGCGCGTCGTTGAGCCGGCCGGGCGGCGGGCCGACTGGAGCGGGCGGCGCGACGGCGACGAC
>CALGOL010000437.1 GCA_937960755.1 uncultured Azospirillum sp. | reverse complement strand
CGATTTCGGCGCCGGTCACTCGTCGCTCGGGCGCTTGCGGCGCTTGCCGGTGCATCGCTTGAAGATCGACCGTTCCTTCATCGCCGACATCGGCCAGGATCGCGACGACGAGGCCATCGTCTCCACCATCATCGCGCTGGGTAAAAGCCTGGGGCTGGAGATCATCGCCGAAGGGGTGGAGACCGAGGAGCAGGCGGCGTTTTTGCGGCAAGCCGGCTGCGAGTTGGCGCAAGGCTGGCTGTTCGCCAAGGCGTTGCCCGCCGACGAAGCCGGCGCGCTGTTCCGCTGAGGCGGGGGCGCGTTACGCCGGGGGAGCGTGTTTTCGGGGAATTTGCTAAATGCGGCGTAAAAGCCCTCTCCCTCCTGGGGCTAAGGCGCTCGCAAATCTTGCGCTTTGACCTATTTATCAACCTGTCATCGTCATACCGGCGAAGGCCGGTATCCAGTCTTTTCAGACACTTATCTGAGCTGCTCTGGACCCCGGCCTTCGCCGGGGTGACGTAAATAAGTGATTATAATCAATTGGTTACAAGAGGCGTAAACGCCGCCCCCGGGGCGGGAGAGGGTTATTCCCCCGTCCCCGAACCACGATCCGCCCTTAATATCGCTTTTCCGGGGTGGGCGGCGCTGATAGCATCGCGGTTATTTGCCGCCCGCCGCCGGATTCGCGATGAAAATCTTTATCAGCTACAGCCATGTTGATGATGAATTGTTCAAGGCGCTGGATGTTCGGCTGCGCGGCCTTGACGACATTTTCCCCGACATCGACGCCTGGAGCGACCAGCGCTTGCTAGCCAGCGACGACTGGCATAAGGAAATTCAAGCCGCGCTCAACGCCGCGCAAGTGGTTGTGCTGCTGGTGTCGCCGGAGTTCAAGGCGTCGCGCTACATCCGCGACCATGAACTGGCGCCGGCGCTGGAGCGCCATGGGCGGGGCGAGTGCCTCGTCGTCCCGGTGATCGTGCGCGACACCCCGCTATGGGAAAGATCGAGATTCGCGCATTTGCAGGCGTTGCCGGCGAGAACACCCCCGCAGACTGGAACAACCCCGTTAACGCTGTGGGCGGACCGTGACAGCGCGTGGGCGAATGTGGTTCGCGAATTGGTGAAGATGGCGGAAGAAAAAGGGCTGCTCGGGAAAAAGCCGCCGCCCACGAAAGACGCCGTCTTTCATGTCCCCTTCCCCCGCAATCCTTATTTCGCCGGCCGCAAGGACGAGTTGGCTTGGCTGCGTAAGGCGCTGAGCGCCCCGGAGCGGCGGGTGGCGGCGCTGCTGGCCGGCATCGGCGGCGTCGGCAAGACGTCGACCGCCGCCCAATACGCCCATATCCATCACAACGATTATCGCGTGATTTGGTGGGTGGAGGCGGAAACCGCGGCGGGCTGCGACCTCGCCTTCGCCAATCTCGCCGCCAAATTGCGCTTGCCGGGTTGTCAGTCGCCCAAACCGGAAGAGGTGCGGGCGGTCGTCCATAAATGGCTGACCGAGCATGACGACTGGCTGCTGATTTTCGACAACGCCGAAGCTCCGGCGGATTTGAAGGGCTGGCTGCCGACCAACCCGGCGGGTCATGCGCTCATCACCTCCCGCAACCCGGCATGGGGGATTTACGCGCAAAAATGCGAGGTGACAGTGTGGGACGCCCCCACCGCCGCCGCCTTTTTGTTGAAGCGCAGCGGCTGCAAGGATGAAGCGGCGGCGCTGGAACTGGCGGAAAAGCTCGGCGGCTTGCCGCTGGCCTGCGAACAGGCCGGGGCGTATATCGAGGCCAACGGTGTTTCACTACGCCGCTATATCGCGCTGTTCGACGCCTCCTTGGCCGACATGCTCGACGAGGGTGCGGACGCGGATGGTCACCCGTCGCTGACCGCCACGGTGCGGCTGGGGTTGCAAAGTCTGGCGGAGACAAGCCCGCTGGCGCTGGAGATTTTGCGCGCCCTGGCCTGTTTCGCCCCTGACGACATCCCGCGCTTCCTGCTGGATAAATGGCAAGGTGCCGCAGCCCCGGCGGTGAATAAGGCGGTGGGGTTGCTGCTGCGGCGGGCGCTGCTGCGCGGGGCGGAGGATAATTTATCGATCCATCGGCTGACGCAAGCGCTGATCCGCGCCGCCGATCCCGACCAAACCGCGTCGCAAGCCAAGGCGGTGATATTGCTGTACGATGTGCTGGACGGCAGTCCGCAGACCAACGCGCATTTATGGCCGACCTACGCCGCCTTGCTGCCCCATGGCGTCGCGCTGTTCGCCGTGCTGCCCGATCTGCCGCCGCAATCCGCCGCCGCCAGCTTTGTCCGCAATGAGTTTGGCATGTTCGTGCAATTCGCCCGCTACGATTACGACGCGGCGAAAGACTGGCTGGCGCAGTATGCAGCCATCGGGGAATCCCATCTGCCCGCCGACGACCACGATCTCGCCATCAGCATCAACAGTTTTGGCGCCATGTTTCGCGCATTCGGCGACCTCGACGGGGCGGCGGACTGCTATCGGCGGGCGCTGAAAATCGATGAGGACCACTACGGCCCCGACCATCCCGAGGTTGCCACCGATGTCAACAATCTGGGGCTCGTATTATGGCTGCAAGGCGATTTTGCCGCGGCAGAAGCGCTTTATCAGCGGGCGCTGAGGATTGACGAGGACTATTACGGTCCCGATCATCCCAAGGTCGCCATTCGTCTCAACAACCTCGGCGCCCTGTCGTACGAGTCCGGGGAATTCGCGGCGGCCGTCGCCTATCATCGCCGCGCCCTGGCGATACGGGAAAAACACCTGCCGCCCGAACACCCCGATTTGCGGCAATCGCGTAAAGACCTCGCCATGGCCGAAGCGGCCCTCGCCGCCGCGCCCTAAACCCTTTCCCCAGGGTTTTGGCGTTCACACATCTCAGCATCTTTGCTTTTTTCGTCATACCGGCGAAGGCCGGTATCCAGTCTTTTCAGATACTTATCCGAATTGC
>CALGOL010000436.1 GCA_937960755.1 uncultured Azospirillum sp. | reverse complement strand
CGTCATACCGGCGAAGGCCGGTATCCAGCCTTTTCAGACACTTATCCGAATTGCCCTGGACCCCGGCCTTCGCCGGGGTGACGAAAAAAGACGGGAAAATCAAAGCTTCAAAAGAGGTGTCAATCCGATAGCCCTTGACGGGGGAGGAATTCCTGTCAGAGACGTTCCCCGACTGCCCTGCTACAGCCAGCCATTGCGCTTGAACAGCGCCAGCGGCGCGGCGATGGACAAGGCCATCAGGCCCAAGCCCGCGGCGTAGCCCCAGGGCGAGCCCATGCCCGGCATGTGGTGGAAGTTCATGCCGAAAATGCTGGCGACCATGGTGGGCGGCAGCATCGCCATGGAAATCACCGTGACGATGCGGATGATCTCGTTTTGCTCGCCGCTGATTTCCCCCAGCGTGGTGTCGAGCAGCAGGCTGACTTTTTGGTTCAAAAACATGGCGTATTCGTCAAGGCCGGCGACGTCTTGCGCCGCGCCCTTAGCCCATTGCCGCAGGTTTTTCGACGGAGTGAAGGCTTGCCCCGACTGAGCCATCCCACGCAGCAACTCCAGCGGCCGTTGCAGGCTGGACAGGCTGACGTGCGCTTTGGAGATGAGCTGTCCGGCGCGGCCGATGCGGCGCAGACGCTCCTCGTCGTCCTCGTCGTCCTCGGCGCGCACGCGCAAGGTTTCGCCGCGGAACGAGCCCGCCGCCAACTCGTCCAAATCCTGCGCGGTGCGGCGCAACACCGCCGCGGTGCGCTCAATCAAACCTTCCAGCAAGGCGATCAGCACCTGCTCGGCGTTGGTCGCCGGGTGGCCGCGTCGCGCCACTTTGCGGCGGAAGTCCAGCATCGGCTGCGGGTCGATATGGTGCAGCGTCGCCAGCCGGTCCCTGGTCATGATGAATGTCACCGGCGCCACCCGCGGCCGGTCGGTGTCGGCCCACACCAGGGCCATCACCGTCATAAGCTGGGCGTTGGGCAGGCGCTTCAGCCGGCTGGATTCTTCGATCTCCGCCATCTCCTCGCGAGTCGGCAGCGACGAGCCCAATAATTCCTTGGCGCGGGCGGTTTCGACCGCGGTGGGGTTGAGCAAATCAAGCCAGACGGCGAAATCCACCGGCCCAAGATCGGGCGCTTCCGCCCCCTTGGCGAAATGCAGCCGGCCTTCATGGCGGACGAAGACTTGCAGCATGTGTTCCGTCCTCCCGTCCGCAGCAACTACGCCAACCTGCGACGAGTATGACTCATCGCAGGTTGGTTGGGCCATTGAGGCCCCGCGCCCCCATGGGCGCGAAGCCAAGGCCGTGGATACGGCCGCCCGGCGCCTGAGAACCCCTTGAACGTAACCGTTCAAGGGAGATAACTCTAAAACAAACGCCGCCAGAAACCCTTGGGCTTTTCCGCCGGCTTTTTCTTGGCCGGCAAAGGCGCCGCCAGCAGATTTTCCGGCTGGGGCGGCGACGGCTCCGGCGCGGCGGGGGCGGAAGCCGGCAACAGCGCGTCCAGCCGCTTGCCGTGACGGGCCAGCT